>NYTD01000109.1 GCA_002683315.1 Deltaproteobacteria bacterium
GACCATTGGGCAATATCTGCATCGGGACGTCGCTCGTACGCAGACTTTATTCTCAATCCTATTTTAAACAACACAGATCTCACAATTCGAGCCCCTCGATACTATGATGCGCAGCTTCGATTGAGTTTTGCTCCCAATGATAACGAATATCTTGATTTGATGTATTTTATGTCCGACGACATTTTTCAGTTTTTGGGTCAAGATGTAGAAGGAAACGAGCAAAACGCATTGCTGTATAGCAAAAACTTTCATAAGTTACGTTTTCGATGGACAAAGGATTTAGATGGAGGAGTGAAGCGAGAAACAACCGTTGTGGCCGGTCCAGAAAAGCAAGATTTTGATCAAGGTGCAACAGGAGATTCTTTTGAAGAACGTTGGGGGGTAAACCTTCGACATGAGTGGAACAGAGCCTTGTCTGAAGAGAACAATATAGGTTTTCGATTGGGGATGGATATCTACACGGGCATTGATTCTTTTTTGTACGATATCCCTTCGTTTCCATATCCAAAAGAGGAAGGTGAATTTTTCTTTTTGTCTCCCGCATTTTATGGTGAATTTACGGTTCGTGAAGGAGATACGACTCTTTCGGCAGGTCTGCGTTCAGAAGGATACACCTTGGGAACCACCATTTGTGTGCCCGCATATGATCCCAGAGTCACAGTTCGACAGCAGATTGGAGAGCTGGTATTGAAGGGAGGTGCTGGTTTGTTCTCCCAGTTTCCAGACCCAAGGGAGTTGGACCCAAATGCAGATGGAAATCAAGATTTGGTTTCAGAAGGTTCTTGGCAGTATTCTGCGGGTTTAGAGTATCCCATAACCGAGGAACTCAAACTTGACGCTTCTGTCTTTTACAATACCCTTGATCGTCTTGTGGTAGGAAGAGGAGATCGATTTGAATTCTTTTCCGGTCCTCCACTCATCGGTCCCAAAGATACGGAAAGCTATGCAAATTTGGGTACTGGACAGATCTATGGGTTTGAATCTCAGCTTCGCTATGATGGAGATGGTTTTTTAGCGTTACTTGCAACAACGATATCTCGTTCAGAACGTGTTGATAGATATGGTGATACTCGATTGTTCGCATATGATCAGCCTTTTCTTGTGAATGCCTTGTTTTCCAAAACACTGCCCAAAGATTGGCGTCTTGGAGGTCGTATTCGATATGGTTCTGGGAATCCATATACTCCCGTGCAAAACTCCGTATATGATCTAAACAGAAGGGAGTTTATTCCGGTGTATGCTGAATATGATTCTGGTCGACTACCTGCATTTTTTTCATTGGATGTTCGAATAGACAAAACATATGTGTTCAATTCATGGAGTCTGACAGCATATTTGGATATTCAAAATCTAACCAATAATTCGAATCTGGAATTGATGGCTTGGAGCTACGACTACGAAAATGAGGAGCCAATAACGGGTAATCCTCTCTTTCCTGCATTTGGATTTAAGGGTGACTTTTAATTACCGATTCATATATGATAATATATAGTAAACCAAGTATCTCGGAGGATGTATGCGTATATGGAAAGTACTCTTGATTCTGTTTTTTGGTGTGTTTTTTACCCAAAATGCCCAAGCAGATGACACATGGAAAAAAGATTTTTTTGCCAACATGTCAAAAAATGATTGTAAAGGAATCGCGTCTAAGGATAAATCGTACTGTTCATCAAGAGATTGCAAAGGAATAGCCAGCGGAGATGCGAGTTATTGTTCAACAAAAGAGTGTCGCGGTGTTGCCAAAAAAGACAAGTCTTATTGTTCTACACCACTCTGTAAGGCGTGGGCGAGCGGAGACAAGAGTTATTGTCGTTCAAGGGACTGTAAAGGAGTAGCCAAAAAAGACAAGTCCTATTGTGAATCTGCAGCATGTAAAGCGATTGCTTCAGGAGACAAATCGTATTGTCGATAGTGTGAATCTAAAAGACCCAAGACATGCAAGAGCATTCGAGATTTCTATCTCCATAGACGTTGTCTACACGTCCGACGAGAGGCCAATATTTTTGCTGGATCGTGTGTGGGCTTGGGAATGCAGCCTCTTGTCGTGAGTATGGAAGATCCCATTCTGTTTGTGTGACACAAGCTGCCGTGTGTGGAGCATTGTGTAATGCACTTTTCTCGTACGGGGTTGCTCCATCTTGGATTGATTGAACTTCTTTACGTATGGAGATCATCGCGTCAATGAACCGATCTAATTCGCCGAGAGGTTCACTCTCAGTAGGTTCAACCATAAGGGTTCCTGCAACAGGCCAAGACATGGTCGGTGCGTGAAAACCATAGTCGATAAGACGCTTGGCGATATCATCGACGGTTACACCCGCAACATCTTTGCATCCTCGAACATCCAAGATACACTCGTGCGCAATGAATCCATTTTTACCGGTATACAAGATGGGGTAGTGATCTTTAAGTCTTGCTGCGATGTAGTTCGCAGATAGAATGGCTATCTTTGTTGCTTTGGTAAGTCCATGTGGGCCACACATGGCGATGTATGCCCATGAAATGGGAAGAATACTTGGTGAACCAAATGGCGCAGCAGAAATGGGAAGAATGTCACCATCAACAATGGGATTTCCAGGTAAAAAAGGAGTGAGATGATCTTTGACACCGATGGGGCCCATTCCGGGGCCTCCTCCTCCATGTGGGATACAGAATGTTTTGTGTAGGTTGAGGTGGCATACATCTGCCCCCAATTCTCCTGGACGACAAAGACCGACGATTGCATTCATATTTGCACCATCAAGGTACACTTGCCCACCATGTTCATGAATGAGTGCACATACTTCTTTGATACTCTCTTCAAATACACCATGTGTAGAAGGATAGGTAACCATAAGAGCCGCCAAATTGGCACTGTGTTCTTCTACTTTGGATGTGAGATCGTCAACATCGATGTTTCCATCGTCATCACAACGAACTGGAATAACCTTCATTCCAGCCATGATGGCAGAGGCTGGGTTGGTTCCGTGTGCAGAGGTAGGGATAAGACAGATCGTACGATGTTCATCTCCACGAGAATGATGATAGTTCCTGATGGAGATAAGACCAGCATATTCTCCTTGAGAGCCGGCATTAGGCTGAAGAGAAACGGCATCGAATCCTGTGATATCAGCGAGCCATGTTTCAAGGTCTTCAAACAGCTTGAAGTATCCATGTGCTTGCTCTGAAGGAGCATATGGATGAAGTTGACCAAATTCAGGCCATGTTATGGGAATCATCTCGGTTGCCGCATTGAGCTTCATGGTGCATGAACCGAGGGGAATCATAGCTTTATTGAGTGCTAGATCACGGGTTTCAAGCTTGTGCAGATAGCGCATCATCTCTGTTTCAGAATGATATGTATTAAAGAACGGGTGAGTGAGGAATGTGCTTGTTCGAGCAAAATTCCCAAAGGTTCTTGTGTGTTTGACAAAACTAGCTTCTGGTGCAAAGCAGGACAAGATTTCTTGTACATCTGTGTCGGTGACAGTTTCATCAAGAGCGATGCGGATATTTTCTTTTGCATAGAAGACATTGATTTGCTTTGCTTCTAGTCTACTTTTGATCTCAGAAAGATTGGAAACATCAGCAATCGTTATGGTGTCAAAGAAGCTGTTGCTATTGATGGAGAAACCATTGCTTTTGAGGTTTTCTGCAAGAGAGTATGTATGGTCTGCCACACGCCGTGCGATTTCTTGTAGTCCTTTTGGCCCATGCCAAACTGCATACATGGCTGCTACATTGGCGAGAAGAGCTTGTGCGGTGCAAATATTTGATGTGGCTTTTTGGCGACGTATGTGTTGCTCTCTGGTTTGAAGTGCCATACGGAGAGCCGGATTTCCATGAGAGTCGCGACTTACACCGATGATTCTTCCGGGCATCTGTCGCTTGTATTTGTCTTTTGTTGCAAGAAATGCCGCATGAGGTCCACCATATCCTAGCGGTACTCCAAATCTTTGTGTGTTTCCAACAACAACATCGACATTGAATGTACTTGGTTCTTTTAAAAGAGTAAGTGCAAGGATATCGGTTGCCATGGCAACCAGCCCTTTTTGTGATTGAACCTTTTCGATAAACGAAGTGTAGTCTTCAAGACTTCCATCTGTACATGGATATTGGAGCATTGCTCCGTATAGCTGAATTTGGAAGTCGAAGTCTGATGGTTTTCCAACTATGATATCAATACCCAGTGGCTTGGCTCGGTTTTGCATGAGTCGGATTGTCTGGGGATGACATTGATCAGAGACAAAGAATGTATTTCCTTGTTTTCCGCGAGAAACACGATGCATCATGGTCATTGCTTCTGCTGCGGCTGTTGCTTCATCAAGAAGAGAACTGTTGGATATTTCCATTCCTGTTAGGTCTTGTAGCATGGTTTGGAAGATAAGGAGACCTTCCATTCTACCTTGTGAAATTTCGGCTTGATAGGGAGTGTATGAGGTATACCAGCCCGGATTTTCCAGAAGATTTCGAAGAATGACCGTTGGTGTATGAGTGTTGTGGTATCCAAGACCGATATAAGACCGCCAAACCTCATTTTTTTGTGCATATTCTTTCAGTGTAGACAGAGCCTGTTCTTCACTTAAGGTGACTGGAGTGGAAAGAGGGGTCTTTGTTTTTATATTTTCAGGGATGATTGTATCGATAAAGGTATCTAAATCGGAGTGTCCGAGAGTTTTAAGCATGTGTTGGACATCATTTTCTCGGGGTCCAATATGGCGGTCTACAAAGGAAGGCATGGCATATTCCGGTTTCAAAAGGTGGTTGCTACAGAAATACAATTTCTATCAAAAGATAAGAATGTGCTTTTATCTCATTTCACAGTTAAAGTCTTAAGAGTTTTATAATTATTAGGAGTCATTATGGATTTAGATCGTAAAAGCCTCAAAAAAACATCATTTCATTCTTGTCACTTGGAAGCAGGAGCGAAGATGGTAGACTTTGGAGGATGGCATATGCCTCTCCAATATCAGGGGATCCTCAAAGAGCATCACAATGTTCGAAGTAATGTAGGACTTTTTGATGTATCTCATATGGGCGAAGTGACGTTTAAAGGATCTAAGGCTTTGGAAGCTGCACGTTATCTTGTTACCAATGCACTCAATATTGAGATTGGTCAGGCACAATATTCTCCTATGTGTAACCACGATGGAGGTATTATTGATGATCTTATTGTATATCGGCGTAGTGAAGACAATGTTCTTATTTGTGTAAATGCAGCCAATCGTGAGAAAGATTATCGGTGGATGGTTGAAAACAATCCATTTCCCAATGAAGTGGAAATCATCAATCAATCTGATGATTTTGCTCAGATAGCCGTTCAAGGAAGACACGCTGAAGCCACATTGCAAAAACTTTGTGATACAGACCTTTCGGCTGTGGGATACTATCACTTTTTAGAAGGTACTTTTGCAGGTGTAGAAGGATGCATTATCGCGCGGACCGGATACACGGGAGAGGATGGTTTTGAAGTCTTTATTCCAGTGTCGGGTGCTGAGGGAATTTGGAATTCTGTACTTGCAGCGGGTGAAGAATTTTCCATTTCACCAATTGGTCTTGGTGCGAGAGACTCCTTACGTCTTGAGGCAAAGATGCATTTATATGGCTCCGATATGACAGAGGATAATACACCCTTTGAGGCTTCTTTGGGTTGGGCTGTAAAACTAAAAAAGAATGATTTTATAGGAAAAGCTGCTCTTGTCGACTACAAAGCGAACCACTGGAATCGCCGCCTTGCTGGTTTAAAGGTTGAAGGTAGGATCCCTCGTCCAGGTTGTTCTGTAATGCTCAATGGGGAACGTGTAGGTGTTGTGACCAGCGGGACAAAATCTCCAGTCTTGGGATATGGAATTGCCATGGCATATGTTCGCAAAGATCTGAGTAAAATAGGAACCGAACTTCAGATTGACGTTCGAGGACGTATAGCGCAAGCTACTGTTGTAAAAGGGGCTTTTTTTCAGCGTGATTACTAGGATTTTGGTTTGGCTTTCGTGACAGATATTTCTTATTGAGATACAAATAAAAAAGTCATACACATATTTATTTACAACATTATACATGGAGGTTGCATGTCTGACATAAGAGATGACCGACGCTATCGAAGCAGTCATGAATGGGTTTTATTGGAAGGAGATATCGCAGTTGTTGGTATTTCTGATTTTGCACAAGATGCGCTTGGTGATGTGGTGTACTTTGATCTTCCTGAAGAAGGGGATGAGGTAACAGAAGGAGAGTCTTTCGCAGAAGTGGAGTCTGTTAAGGCAGTCTCTGATGTCTATGCGCCAGCGAATGGTACTATTGTTGCTGTGAATGAAGCTCTTTCAGATACACCTGAGCTAATCAATCAAGATCCTTTTGGAGAAGGATGGATGATCAAGATAAAGC
>NYTD01000110.1 GCA_002683315.1 Deltaproteobacteria bacterium
GGAATGTCTTTTCCATGAAAAAAACGCCGTGACCTTCCGTTCCTTGTAAGAGTGGCGACATTTTCTCAAGCAGCTCAGAATCATCGTTGAGTTGGTGCACTGGACGGCTGGAGGAACCGCAAAATCCGCATGGAATACCTTTGCTTCGGCAACCCTGCGCGGAAGAAAAAGCATTGCGGGTGGTGGAGCGGTGAATGTATCTTCGCAATACCTCATTGATCGAGATGGAACCATCTATGAATTGCTGTCACCCACAAGGGTTGCGCGCCACTGCATCGGATTAAACCATCTCTCCATCGGAATCGAAAATGTGGGTGACGGAAAAAAATATCCCATTACCGATGCGCAGATTGCATCCAATGTTGCACTGATTCGCCATCTCAAAGAAAAATACCCCATAACCCATCTCATCGGCCATCACGAGCACAACAAGATGAGAGGACACGAATACTTTATCGAGCAAGATCCCAAATATAAATCATATAAGCCCGATCCTGGTGATGCAGTGATGAAGCGAATCCGCGGAGGTTTGAGTGATCTTGCACTTGAAGGCGTTCCGGTAAACTCTTCTCCCAAAAAGTAACAAGACATGTTATGAAGGTGGCAAATTACCCATGATCGGAGTTTGTCATGCTAAACACCTCAAACATCAGCTTGCGATTTGGCGCACGCTTCCTCTTCGAAGAGATCTCCATCAAGTTCTCTCCCGAGTGTCGCTATGGATTGATTGGCGCCAACGGATCTGGAAAATCAACCTTCATGAAAATCTTGAGCGGTGCCATTGAACCCACCTCTGGACATGTCTCCAAAGACCCACATGAGCGAATAGGGGTGCTTTCGCAAGATCAGTTTGCATTTGATGAATACCCAGTACTCGATGTGGTCATGATGGGACACAAACAGCTATGGGCACTAAAAGAAGAAAGAGAAACCCTATATGATAAGGGCGATGAACTCACAGAAGAAGAAGCGATTCGTCTGGGAGATGCCGAGGTAGAATTTGCCGAACTCGACGGATACTCTGCCGATGCACTTGCTGGAGAGCTGCTGCTTGGGGTAGGTGTTCCAGAAGAGCTTCATTACGGCCTCATGAAAGAAGTTGCTCCCGGTCTCAAGCTCCGTGTTTTGCTTGTACAGGCTCTGTTTGGAGAGCCGGAAATCCTTCTCTTGGACGAACCAACGAACAATCTCGACATGGAAACCATTGAGTGGCTTGAGCAGCTCTTGGTCAACAAAAAGAGCACCATGATCATCATCTCGCACGACCGCCACTTCCTCAACACCGTATGCACCCATACAGCTGATATTGACTATGGTACAATTCAGCTCTTTCCGGGTAACTATGATAACTATATGATTGCTGCAGAACAGGTCAAAGATCGTGTACGAAACGAAAATGCCAAAAAGAAGGCACAGATTGCTGATCTGCAGAGCTTTGTGAGTCGATTCTCTGCCAATGCCTCCAAGGCCAAGCAAGCGACATCTCGTCAAAAGCAATTGGAAAAGATTCAGCTCACCGAGGTCAAGCCCTCCTCTCGAATGAACCCCTACATCCGCTTTGAGCAGAACAAAAAACTGCACAAGCATGCCGTGCAGATCTCAAACGTTACCAAAGGATTTGATGAACAGAGCTTGTTTTCTAAGCTCAACTTGGGAATTCAGGCAGGGGAACGAATCGCCGTGATTGGACGCAACGGTGTGGGGAAAACCACACTGCTCAACTGTCTTTCCGATTCGATGCCTGTGGATGCAGGAGAGATTAAATGGGCAAAAAATGCGCAATTTGGGTATTTTCGTCAAGATCACAACGACGAGTTTGCAGAGGACATGAACCTGTATGAGTGGATGTATCAGTGGAAGCAGCCTGAAGACGACGAGCAAAAAATACGTGGAATCTTGGGTCGACTATTATTCTCTGCACAAGAGATCAAGAAAAGCGTAACCATACTTTCGGGTGGAGAAAAGTGTCGAATGCTCTTTGGCAAATTCATGCTGCAAAAGCCCAATGTTCTGCTCATGGATGAACCCACCAATCATCTGGATATGGAGTCGATTGAGTCTTTAAACCTTGGACTGCTGAATTTTGCTGGCACACTGATTTTTGTCAGCCACGATCAAGAATTCGTCTCTTCTTTGGCAACACGGGTTCTTGAAATCACCGAGAAAGAGGTAATAGATTTTGGTGGAACCTACACAGAATACAAAGAGAAGAAGAAACGAGAGCAAAAAAAGAACAAAAAGAAGAAGTAGAGTTTTGTGAAAAAACTACGAAGATAAATCGACTTATGAGTAGGTGATTTCTTTCTCAAAGTCAAAATTTGTTTGATTCAATAACCAATTTATATACTTGAATATAGATTTGATAGATCTCCAATTGTTCACATTGCAAACATGTATGGAAAGGGACGAGTAGATAGGTTATTGGCACGCTTGACGATTGACTGAGTCATTTTTAGGCATTCATATGAAACATCCACTTCCGACCAAAGAACAACTCGCAGTATTAACACCAGCCGAGCGACGCGCATATCACATCGCGCATTTTATGACGCGTTATTTTAAATGGCTAGGGGTTGCTTGGAACCTTGTGTTTATGCGTTCTTTGATCTGGTTCTGTGTCGGACGACGCGTCGAGTTTATTGGACTTGAGCATCTCAAAGAGATTAACTCGAAAAGTAGACTGATGCTTGTTGCCAATCATCGCTCCTTCTTTGATTTTTTTTCGATAGGCTATTGGTTCTTGATCTCTTGGAATGTGCCTCGAAAGATGTATTTTCCCGTGCGCGCAAATTTCTTTTATGAATCTTTCTTGGGGATTATTGTTACGGCCATGATGGGTGCATGGGCGATGTTTCCTCCTATTTTTCGTGATCCCAAAAAGAGAAACTTCAATAGATATGCCATTGAGCGTGTGATCTATGAATTTCGAAAAAATCCATCTTTGATTGGGTTTCATCCAGAAGGAAAACGCAACAAAAGTAAAGATCCATATTCTTTCTTAGAGGCAAGAGCTGGAATAGGACACGTGATGCTTGAAGTCGAAGATGCGATTGTGATTCCTTTGTTTATTTATGGATTAACCAATAGCTTTGGTACTGAGATCAAGCGAAATTGGGGCGGGAAAAGAAAAAATTATCCCATTCATCTCATGTTTGGTCCTGCCATCGAACTTCAGCGATTTCGCTCCATGCCTGATGATGCCAATCGAAGCCAAGAGATTGCAGAAGAATGTATGCGGGCAATTCGTGCACTGGGATCTGAACACAAAGAGAAGTACAACCCGGATATGTAAGCGGGTTATGAACAATGTATGCTTTTCTTGTTCTTCTCCTGTCATAATCCTGTTCCCGATCTGTATCGTATCGAAGACAAACCCATGGCTTCCTTTTCTTTGGATGCACCGTATTGGATGACATTCCATCAATGTGACACGCAAACAGTCGATTGCATGGATCCCATGAAGCACGAAACGAGAATAGCCTCTTCCCAAGATGGAAAAAGATGGAGCGTTCTATCCTCCATCGAGCCTTTTCAAGGGTCGGTTCCCGATGTACTGATTCGAGATCAAGAGATGTATGTTTTTTCTCTCCCCAAGCTTCATCGTATGTCTCCCACTGAGAAAAAAGAACAAATTGCCCATTTTCATGTGCTCGACGATAAAGATGATCTGGTTCTACAAGTCGATCCAAGTCCCATAATCGATAAAGATGGAAAGATTGTATTGTTTTTCTTGGTGGGGATTGCTGGCGTTGATCCCGCTCGCTGTCCAAGAGATCAGCGCAGCTGCACCAAGGAGTTTCGCTCTGCGACTGAAATAGAGGGAACGCAGGGGAAACGATTTCGCTTGGACCCAGGTATTCGCGCAGAAATACAAATTTCACAAGGCCATTTTGCATCAGATCCAGATGTGTTTTTGGGACCAGATGGATATTATTTGTATGTTTCTCGTGGCGCTCAGGTCCAGGCTCTTCATTCACAAGATCTTCGTGGGACCTATACGTCTATCCCTTCGCTTTCTGGTGGAATGCTCAGCCGAAACAATGGTGGGGTGCCTGCTGGCTATTTTGATGCAGAAAAAAATATGTTCTATACATTTATTACTCGCCACAAAGGAGGGCATCGAACAGAAATTCATGGTGCCACGCATTCTGACTTTTCACGCCCGCTAACCGAGCGAGACTTTTCTCCTGTTATTACACCACAGCTACTGGGTAATCCCAACCTAACCATCGCAAGTCCAGGTATGATTGGACAATAACACGCATCAATGATCAGAATTTGGAATGCTGTTCATCCATGCAACAGCCTGTGTGTCACTTTGTTCAAGGAGCTTTCCGATGTCTTCTTTTGCTGGCTGAAAATTAGGCATCGACAACACGGCAACATCTCGCTGATGCACCATGAGGCAAAGTCGAACCAGCCGAAAAATATTTCTTGGATCTCGTGTACTTTGATTAAGAATCGTTTGGGCTTTCTTCCATTGACCTTGTGTCACGTAGGCAAGAGCAAGGGGAGCATTCAATTCGGCAGATGGTTCGCAACCGGCCAAAAGAGCCGATTCTCCAGATTTTATAATCTGATCCATATCTCCACGGAGAAGGTGAATCCACGTGATGTTGTAGCAAGAGTGTTGGTACGGAAGAGGAGGAGAAACCGCTTTCTCATACCAAAAGGCAGCCTCATCGATTCGTCCTTCTTCTTCGAGTGCTTTGGCGAGTGCCCCTGATTGGTACGGAGAATTATGAACCTGAGCAGCTTTGGAAAAAAGCGAGACGTTGGATTTCCAGTGTGGAAGGATTCGAGCGCTTTGAACGGTGTACAAGATAATGAGGATGATCCCAAATATGTGTATATTTTTGATGTGTCGAGAAAGGGTATTGCCCAAAAGCATTGAGAAGCCGAGCATGGGAATATATAGATATCGATCTGCGGCCAAACCGGTTTGCCCAATGGCCGCAAAAGCAGGCAGTATACCCGCAATCAACAGTACCATGCTCCACAATCGCTCTTTGCGTGCAAAGAGAATCATACCGATCATACATAACAATCCAATGCTCCCTCCTACAAGTTCCTTGTTAGAAGGCCAAAGCACATGAGTAGCTGGCAAGAGCATGTCTGGAAAAACGAGGTGATCACAATATATCAGTATCCCCGTAGAAAGCTGTAAAAAGGAGCCTTGAGAAGAAGAAGGCCATGGAATACCCGCTCCAAAACGCAAGATTCCGTAGGCAGCAAAACCAGAAAAGATGGATAAAACTCCCCATCTGGGAATGGATCGTTTCTCCCAGTATGACATCCCAATCCAAACGAAAGGAATCAACAGTGCACTTTCTTTGCTCAGCAACGCACACAAAAGTGCGATTGATGCCACCGCATACTTTTGATAATGAAGTGCAAGCATCATTCCCAGTAGTCCTGCACAGGCCATTGTATCATTTCGAGCGGACAAAAACGTAACCCCCTCTATCTGTGCGGGATGGATTGCGAAGCAGCATATGGCAATAACCTGAGCCATTCGTGTGTGAAGATACGGCTTCGACCAGAAATAAAAAAGAGCACAGCACAACAAATGCCACAGCAAAGATTGAATATGATGAAGCTGATACGATGTTCCCCAAAGCTGGACATCCCATAGCAAGCTGAAAATCATAAGCGGTCGATAATAGCTTCCTTGTGAATCATCCACTTGAGGGGTTCCTTCCCACAAGTGTTGGGAAAAGACATCAAGGTATGATGAATTTGTGCTTAGCGTTGTGTTGTTTCCCACAAGCAAAATGTCATCATATACGAGGTCATGGGAAAAATACGCACAAAAAAGCAGTGCAAAAAATACCATAAAACAGGGTAGTGCATATTTTTCGATGATGTTGTGCATACAGAAGGGGGGAGGCAAGTAAGAAGTATTCCTATATTATCCTTTTGGGTGATTTTTATGACACAATCGAGGGAAAAAATTGTACATGACAGCGGGTTTGGATAGAATGGAGGACAATCATATTATGTATTTAAGGAGTGCACATGCTTTTCTTTTTGATGGGAATCGGTTGTGGAGCGATTGATTCTTTGCTAACCATTGAAATCGAAGAAAGTTCACAGGTTATGGTAGAACAAGGTACAGTTTTGGAATCATTGCTGGGTGATTTGGGTTTCGGGGATTTTGTGAGCATGGATCTTACACAGTCGCAAGCCTTGGCGAACCAAGGTGTAGAACCCGGCGATATAGAGCGTGTGACACTAACTGTCTTGGAGCTAGAGGCAATAGAACCACAAGATGGTGATCTAAGCTTCTTTGAAAGCATGACTTTTTCGGTATCCGCCCCTGACGTAGATGAAGTACAAATTGCTTCTGCTCCCGGTTTTCCCGAAGGAGAAGCACTGGTTGTGTTTGATCGCGAAGATGTAGATCTAACAGAGTATGTCGTCTCTGAGTCCATGACCATCAGCACCGATGTGACTGCAAAGCGTCCTGAGCAAGATACACTTGTGGAGGCGCGATTCACGGTAGAGGTGCAAGCGACAGTACAGGGCGTGAAAAACCAACTGGAATAGTTTGAGAACAACATGGGATATGCAGTAAAAGAAATATTCTACTCTATTCAAGGAGAAGGGTTTCATGCAGGAAGACCGACTGTATTTTGTCGTTTTTCTGGCTGCAACCTATGGTCTGGACTGGAAAAACATCGTGCGATCGCACAGTGTAGATTTTGCGACACGGACTTTGTGGGTACAGATGGTACCTTTGGTGCAAAATACAAAACAGCCGAAGAACTGGTACACCTGCTAAGGTCTCTTTGGCCCAGTGAAACAGGTGTTCCCTATGTGGTCTTTACAGGTGGAGAGCCCACACTTCAACTGGATAATAAACTCGTGCAATCC
>NYTD01000111.1 GCA_002683315.1 Deltaproteobacteria bacterium
AAGTCTGTGAAGGCACCACTTCTCCTTCTCCCGTAGCAAACATGCAGTGGTGTGAAAAATGTCTACCCGATAGCTGTTCTCTGATAAGTAAGGATAGAACGTATATTAAATCAAAATCTGTTCCCGATAATACTTTTGCATGTATGAACGAGCCCATAACCAAGGATGGATCTAGCTGGTGTCGTTCTTGTGATGTAAATCTTCGTGTATGTGCATGGGTTACCCTTGAAGAACTCGCTCCAAGAGACTCTTGTATCGATGCTCGAATGGAAAATGGCAAAATCAAATGTCGATCTTGTGATATGTCGATGGGACTTGGATCAAGTTCACTAACTATGGTTGAACTTGTTCGGGCATATACCGCATTTGGAACCTATGGAAATCTTATTGAACCATACTATATTGAACGCGTCCGCGATCGAGATGGAACAGTGATCGAAGAGCATATTCCAGAAGAACCAAAACAGATTTTGAATCCATCCGTAGCCTACATCACACACTGGCTTCTAACACAAGTAGCAACTGGTGGAACAGCAGCACGTAGTAACCGTCTCAAGCTGAGCCTTGCCGGTAAAACGGGAACAACAAATGATGAAATCGATGCTTGGTTTGTCGGCTACAATCCAGATATCATCGCTGCTGCATGGGTTGGCTATGATCAACCTCGTCCTATGGGTGTCAGTTTTACAGGAGGCTCTACTGCTCTTCCTGTATGGATGGATTACATGGCATCTGCTGTACCCAAGAACGATCCTGAAAAAAATAGACGTTTTCCCACCCATGGTGGAGTCTCTTGGGTTAAAATCGATGAAGGAACAGGAATGAAAGCCCTTGACGGTGTCTCAATGCCTTTTCTTCCCGGAACAGAACCGACAAATGTTGCTGGGGTAGTCGGACAAAAAACCAGTGAGGATCTTTTAATCAATGACTATTAACGGACTGTTACTCTCTCTTATGTATCTATCATGTACAGATGGAGAAATCATCGAAAGCAATGATTGCGGCGTATCATTGATAGAAATACCCGATCTAAAAAGCGAAACGGAGATCGTACTAAGTGCCACACCACTATCCGACATTTGGGACACCTATGTGAGCATCAATGGAGAATCTGTTGAAATCACGTCTTTACAAAGATTAAGCTGTGGTTCTTGTGATACGTGTCGTATTGAGCAACAATGTGACAGCTGCGAAGAATGTACTGAATGTACCGCACTATGTGACACAAGTGTATGTTTTGAGGAAATGACAATTCTCACTCCTGTCCTGACACAAGACACTGCTCAACTTCAAATTATCAATAAATTTGGTCATAGCCCAGTATACAACCTAAGCATCACGCAATAAATCTCCGATTTTATTCATGCCAGAGGGAAGAAAGAGAATCAAACTCCACATACTCATGGACAGACTTTTTGTTTTGGGCTAGATTACAGTAATATTATATTCATCAATCGGATGTCATCATGTTGTTTCTTTTATCCTTTTTTCAATCTGCACTTGCTGGTGGCGTTGGCGTATTCACACAAGCTGGTGTACACCAAGGTTTTGCATATTATTACGATGTGTATGATACCCAAGGAATCGACTCACAGTTTCTTCCACACTACGGAATAGGATTCGAAGGGATTCTTGGAGATCGCGATGATCGCTTGAAAGGCATCTTTCGAATTTCATTGAATCAAGATCAACCCCTATCTGATCCAAATATTCCAGAAGGCGATTATTACTTTCCTGAAGAAAGTTCGAAAGATGTCAGAAATGATGGACTTATTTCCATTGGTCTTCAATGGGGTATTTGGGGAGAACCAACCGAATTTGAAGTCATTGCTACAACCCTCCTCACTTCTGGATTTTGGACTGTAGACTCATTAGAATACTTTGTTGTCGATGTTGGTGCTGGTGCGACCTACTCACCACAAGAGAATCTACAACTTTTCGCCATCGCTTCCTTCTCACCACGTTATCGAAAAATATTATCTTTCGGTGGACAAGCAACATTAGGTGCTCGATTCCTGTTCGACTAGTGACACGAGAAAAAACGTCTAAACGATATACACCCATTCTTGGGATTATCTATTGTTCTCTTTTGTCATGTTCTTCGCCACTCTCAGAATTAGAAAGAAATCCAGAAGGACCATGCTGGCAAGTCACACTTTCTGATGGTTTTTCATCAGGAGATGAATTTGTAGACACGTTTCATTGTCTCAATAACAGCCACAACTTTGATGCTTTTCTTCCAAGTGTTCAACAACTGTACTCAGAAGACCGAAACCAAGTACCACTGAAAGACAACCTGGCCGAGATAGCCAATCAGCTCTTCTTTACAGAGGAAAACGCCCCCATTAGCATCGTGCATGATTTTCTTGATCAACATCCCGTTTTAACAACAGATCTTTTATCTATTATGCGCGTTGTTATGTATGGTAAAGAGGCGATAGAGACTCCTTTCGATCAAAATCTGATAGATGAAGGACTTGTGTATCCAACAATCTCTCTCACGCACATTCTCAGCAATCACCTGTTGGACAACACAGACCAAAAAGACACACTTGAGCACTTTCTTTTCTCTTCGAATACCCAAGAAGGTCTATGCTCATTTTTTGGTCTAATGCAAAACCCCAATACTCAACCTTTTGTTTTTTCTCTACCCCAAAAGCTAGGACAAGCCTTCGAAGCCACATACGATACCAGTAATGATATATGGGCTGATGCAGGGGATAATTCCATCATATGGTTTGTCAATACACTATTTTCATCTTCAAACAATATTTCCCCTCCTATCATCACTCTTTCACCCCCCATACAAAATATTCTTTCTGATACGCGTATTCGCACTCCACTCAAAGATATCGTAATCACACAGCTAAAACCGGAATTATATCCTGCTATTCAATATCTCATCGACGTTGATCGTCTTGGAAATCCACGAACCAGCAACACACCAAGTGCAATGTACGATATCTTCAGTATAATGGAGCAAAGTAATGCTCCATTAGAATGCTCGCTGTCCATCTTCTCATTCTCCATTAGCGAAATATCAATTGACAACCTCGCTGTTGATCTACTCAGTCGTATCGCAAATGAATCCCCAGAAACAGTTGATACCGCATTATCGCTACTGAATGTTTTACATCTCGGAATCACTGACTGGATGCTGGATCAAATCGTAGCTAGTGAAGTTTGTCCGATGCTTTCTTATGATTTTGTCTCTCGCTTCCAAGCTCTACAACGTCTCAACGATCCTGAAGTAGCTCCACTTCTAGGCATTGGGCTTGATATCATCAAAGTATTGCGTCATCCTACACAATCAAGACTTCCTGATGTAGCAGACATCATGTCTACAATACAAAGCACAGGTCTAACCATGCCTATGGAAGAAGTATTGACCGATATATTACACAGTGAACTTTTGGTTGATGGAACCAACCTCATTCCGTATTTTGAAAACCTTCATGCTACATGCCCTAACGACATAGAACCCATCTCTTATTCTGCATTTCTCAATCTATTTTCCGATCTTCTCAGCGAAGAACATCGAAGCAATCTCTCTTCTCTTGCTGCATTTGTGATCGAACAAGACGACACATGGAATATATACAGCCGTATACCTTCTATCATGCAACATAGTGCCATGGAACGTCTTCTCCCTACAGCTCATAATCTTGATCTGTATACGATTGAAATTCCCAATATAGATCGTGAAACGCGAAACCTGATATACAGAACCATGGAACATTCTGATCTTTCCTACTCTTTGATGCAATATGATCCGCAAATGCACACACCACTAACGTGGATCGGTCAAATCCTCATCGATGATACTGCTCATGAGCTCATATCTTTAATTGTATGGCTTGATGAACGCCTCTTGATCCTAAGTGAAGAGTAATTCTATTCGGCTATTACCGCAGCAGTACACTCTATCTCTACCAATGCATTTTTTGGGAGTGTACGAACTGCAACACATGCTCTTGCAGGACGATGATGGACAAAATATTGTGCATAGATCTCATTGACTGCTTGAAAGTCATTCATATCAGCCAAGAAAATACCCACCTTTAGAACATGCTCTAATGAAGAACCTCCTGCCTCCAGTACTGCTTTCAGATTTTCCAAGGCAAGATGAGTTTGTTCTTGCACAGGTTCCTTTGTATGATCAGAACCATCTGAACCGAGTGCAATCTGTCCAGAACAATACAAAATCCCATTATGGGATACAGCTTGTGAATATGGGCCTATTGCGGCAGGGGCTTGATCTGAATGTACAATCTTCATGGTATTCTCCTAAGGTATATATGTGGCAATATAATCCAATGCTCTATGTCGACCATGAAGATCCAATCCATACCCTACAACAAATTCATCTGGTATCGAAAAACCGATAAAATCAATCTCTATGGAGTGATGACGTGTACTCGGCTTGTCTAATAAAGAGACAGAGTATAAAGAACGAGGGTTTTGATTATTGAGATAAGAGTATATCGTTTGTAATGTGAGTCCAGTTTCCACAATATCTTCAATCAAAATACAATCTTTGTCTGCAATGTTCCCACTGAAGTATGAGATATCAATTCCCATTGAATCAGATTGATTGTTTATATGAATGAATTCCAAGCGAACATCACCACCAATATGTCGAACGAGATCGGCTGCAAAAAATAGTGCTCCTCGAAGAACACAAATACAAGTGACCGACCCTGAACCATATTTTTTCCGTATTTCATGCCCAAGTTCTTGGACTCGGTTTTTTAATAGCTCTGATGGAATTAATATACGAAGTTGACTCATCACATACTCCTGACTATTGATATAAGGAGTTTTTTTGAGATCTTGTGTAAATGCTAGGTGACAGTTCGCTTCTTTGCTTTCTTTGGAAGTGCTTCATCAACGATGTTAAGAACAACATCTGTATATAAAGCACACTGCCAACGTCGAATTCCCTCTATGTCACGTAGTTCATTCTCTGTAAGAGGGATCGCACGAGCAATGGCCTTGAGCTGGTCGTTGCTAAATACAATGACTGGATCAATATTTTCATGTTCTACTTTATGATTACGCCACGTCCGCAGTGCGGAAAGAACCTTGTCGGTATATGGTCCACTTTGAGGACGATGTTCCTTAATCGGCAACGAGAAAGAACGTTCATCAACAGAAGCGGCTTCCAACTTCTCCAGCAAAAGAGCTTTATCACGCCCCAATGGTGAGTTTCCGAGTATCTTTGTAAAAATACTGCTACCGCTCTCTGTTGTTGCTAGTGGAAGAATACTATGGTTGGAAAAAATTCGAAAACTAGGAACATCACGTCTTTCTGCAATCACCTCACGATACTCCCAAATCGCCCGAACTCTCTTTTTTTCTTCCTGCGGTAATGAGCGAAAGCCTTTGAGTCTCATATATGGGTGTGGGTGGGCACCTTTCCCATTCCATTCTTTATGAGTGAGAATTGCTGACTCTTCTAGTGCTGCACCAAACAAAGAAATGGTCTTCAATTGCAACGTCATAATATCATATAATGCGAGCAACCAATGGGTATCACCACGAGCATAATCTAGATGCTCTTGCAATAAAGGTCTTTTCGCCCAATTGTGCTTTTGATATTTCTTATCAATGGTATATCCAAAATGTTTGGCAATTAGTGCAGCCAAGCCTAATCCAGAATAGCGAAGAAATCGAGCTGCTATTAACGTATCAAAAAGATTGACAATTCCCGTATTGTAATCACGCTTGAAAGATACGATGTCAAAATCAGATCCGTGCATTACCTTTCGGATATTGGGGTTTCTCAACACACACAATAATGGTTCCATATTATCAATCCCCAGTGGATCAATTACATAATCATTGTCATATGTGCTAATCTGAATAAGAGAAATTCGTTCTTTATATGCAAAAAGAGAATTGGCTTCCAAATCAACGGCAATAATCTTTTGACTTTGTATGTGTTGTGCTATCTCCTGTAAATGCGTATTAGATTCAACAGTAAAAAAGGGCTTTTGTCCAAACATATATTTTTCAAGGGAATGAGAATTAGGACTTTGTAACGCAGCAATAGGATTATTTCTAGGAAAACTTTTGTAATCGGCTCCATTCTTGCTCAGCAGGATAAGTTTCACCTCCATGCAAGACGAAAATAACATGATACCATTGCGGTAATTCATTCCTATCCCACTTATGATATGGATCACGTTCTCCGAGAAACCATTTCGTGGGAACCTTCGGAGACTCTATCGGGATATCACGACACACTGAATACAGTCGAGATACAACACTCTCATCTCTCCACCATAACATCATACAAGATGGAATTGTACGACATACCCACCTCAAACGATGAGGAATATGCTTTCTATGCGGAATACTTCCAAGAATAATGAGCTCTCGAATCCGATCAGGCGCCACAATAGATACCCACCAAGCGACCAAACCACCATAACTATATCCTATCAAACCAACTGGTTCACGTGGAAGAGATGAAAGAAGTCTCCTACCATCGGATGCGATATCACCTGTGCCTTCCCAAGTATGCACGTGTCCATCCACAGATCGTTGGATGAAAGAGGGAAAAGAATTATAGTGATTGGGAACACAAACCCATCCATGACTCATGATACGTCCTTTACTCATTACCGCCGGTGCCACACGAAATTTCATTGACGATATGCGCTGCATTACCGCCAATGCATCAGGAAAAACCGGATCGAAACTCGCCCAATCATTCCCAACACAATGTACTCTTCTTGGAAGCCCAAGTGCACTGCTTCATCTTGCCGTCAGCACAAAAACAGATATCGCAGCCCACCCAATAATACAAACACAAGAATTCACTTCCACCAAAGATTTACATCAAAAAATGAAACACTGGGTTCTTCAAAACAAAAATGGGATCATCATTCATTCTGCAGCTGTGGGTGATTATACACCGCAAGAACAATCTGGAAAAATCCCAAGCGGACAACGTGAACTTATTTTAACGTTGTATCCCACCATTAAAATTTTGGACGAAATAAAAACATGGTCTCCATCTTGTCTTCTTGTTTCCTTCAAAGCCGCACCTCCCAAAACACCCCCAAAAGAATTAACGTCTATTGCCGCAAAACAGCGCCAAAGAAGTCAATCTGATCTTGTCTTTGCCAACGTACTCACACAAACAGGACATAATATCCAAATTATTTCGCAAGACAACACACTACATTTTACAAAGAGAGATGACGGACTTAAGTATCTTATCGATTGGGTCGATCAACAACGTGCAATAAATCTTGATGCATGAGATATGCAACAATCGTATTGACACTATGCTCAATAGAAGATGTTGCGGTATCAATGTGAATCTCTGGATCTATGGGAGCTTCATAGGGAGCGGAAATACCCGTAAAATTGGGAATTTCTCCTGCACGTGCTTTCTTGTATAAGCCCTTCGGATCTCTACGAGCACACTCTTCGACAGAGCAATCAACGTGAACCTCTACAAATCGATTGGCCACCAGCGTACGTACCGCATCACGATCGTTTTTATACGGAGAGACAAAGGAGCAGATTGTAATGGCTCCAGCATCACAAAATAGTTGTGCAACCGCTCCAATCCTTCGGATATTTTCTTTTCTATCTTCTGGAGAAAAACCAAGATCTTTGCACAATCCAAACCGGATATTGTCTCCATCCAATCCATAGGCAAAACGTCCTTCTCGAATAAGATTTGCCTCTAACGCTCGACCTATTGTAGACTTTCCTGAGCCAGATAGTCCGGTCAACCAAATGACAACACCCTTGGAAGAAAGGAGTTTCTCTCGCTCTTC
Source organism: Deltaproteobacteria bacterium (assembly GCA_002683315.1). GTDB lineage: Bacteria > Myxococcota_A > UBA796 > UBA796 > UBA796. The sequence goes on from NYTD01000111.1 coordinate 7,800, forward strand.
TCGTCCAAGGGCTGATGAATGCCAGGTAATGTTTGTGGACACTAGTCGCGACTCATAGACATAAGCAGGGACAAAATATTCCAGAAGAGAACCAAAATACCCATGGATATTAAGTAGGATCCTTCGATGTGCTGATCTGTACGAAGTTTATGAACTACCGCATTGACCTGATACAACAAACCTGCTGCTGAAATCACGACAAAAACCCCGCACAAAATAATCCCCATGGTACCGCCAAATAGGCTTGGCATAACAAAACTCAGCCCCATCAAAACAATCATAGGAAGAGTCAATGCAGACAAAAAACCACCAAGCATGGAAAAGTCTTTTGGACCACTCATAATATATGCAAGAATACCACCACCTGTAAGTGCGGTCATGGTTAGAGCTGAACCGATTAAAGAAAAAGGATTTCCACTTACCGCAGAACTTAGTATAACTGCGGATGAAAGCAGATAGCCCATCGAAACTCCCTGTGCGACATTGGCAATCACAAATCCAGCTACCTTGTTGTCTCCAAATACCATGGATGGGGCCACATAATGGGCAATCGCAAAGGATCCAAAAATTATAGCAAGCGATACATAGGTATTAAATAAAATCCCAATACCCGAAAAGAGCAGAAAAGCTGCCATGGCAGTTCCAGTAAGTCCCGCAAAAAACAAACCACCTACCGTCCAAGCCATTACTTTTTTTAGATACTCAACTCGATCACTTGGTTGTGCCATACTGACAGGTGTTGAATGGGAATACGCGTGCATAAATCCTCCAAAAATACATGTTGGCTTAATTGCCAACGAGTTTCATTAAACTATATAGTATCATGAGATCCAAAATACAAATGTCAAATATCATAGGACGAGAAAAGGAAATACGCATTATTCGTGCCTGCTTTTCCTTGTCTCGAAATATAATTCTAGAAGGCCCAGTGGGTGTAGGGAAAACATTTCTTGCTCGTTCGGTTGCCCAAAACTGTCAATCAACCATGATTAGAATTGAAGGTAGTCCTCATCTATCAGAGGAAAAACTTGTCGGATACTTTGATCCTCCTATGGTGATGGAACAAGGATATACTCCTGACGTTTTTATACAAGGACCTCTTTTGCGGGCTATGACATCAGGATCGATTCTCTTTGTCAATGAAATCAATCGTCTTCCTAGTAGTCTCCAAAACATATTCCTTACTGTTCTTGATGAAAAACAATTGTTCATTCCCAAGCTAGGATGGAAAAAAGCCCACAAAGACTTTTGTGTTATCGCAACTCAGAATCCCCAAGAATTTATCGGTACACGACTATTATCAGAAGCTCTTTTGGATCGATTTGAGCGACTGATCATCGACCATCAATCTTATCAAGAAGAAAAAGAAATCGTTTCGAGTATTCCCGTTTCAGATTCCATACGTGACAAAGCGATTCAACTGGTTCGCTCTACAAGAGAACATCCTCGGATTCGTAGAGGAGCGAGTATCCGAGCGACCCAAGCCATCCTTGAACTCTATCAAGAAATCTCAGACTTCGATTTGTGTGCATCACTAGCCCTATCTACCAGAATTGAATGGATCGATCAAGATGCAGATCCTGAATCTCTTATCGCTGAACTTGAAAAAAAAAAGGACAACAACCAACAAGAGAAAAAGGAACGATAAAATCTATTCATCGTCTTGAACAAAGTGAAGGCCCCACACAAAAAATCGCCTCTCTCCTAAATATTCCAATGGGGGCGGCTGCACTTATGCAACTACAACAAGATCGAGGGCGACTACCCAACGAACAAAAAAAGTTAGAGAAAGAAGCCATTCACAGTATTCTAAAACAATCATACCCATGGTGTAATGAGTTGCAGAGTATCAGCCAAAAGACGTCTTCACATCCACCAAGAATCGGAAGCATTGATGTTGAAAAAACCTTTTCCAGCACATTTCCAAAAGAAAAATATGATGTCGTCGTTCAACATCAAAGCCCAACAAGACCACACATTCTTCTCCTTTTGGATGTCTCGACATCGATCACACCACAACAAAAAAATCTAATCTTCGTACTTGCTTTTGCTTTATACCTCAATCCCATAGCATTGACCATCAGCCTATTCTCCACGACCAGCACGACCATATGTACCCCTACAGAAACAATTCCCCCCAAAGAATTATTTCACCGAATACAAAACACCATAAAGCCGGGATACACACATCTCCATGAGGGAATGAAGGAACTAGAAAGGCAGTATAAAAAGAGTCCATATAACAACAAGTGCGCCATCATCATCTCCGATGGAATGTCAAACTATGGCATGAGACCACATCATAAAGACTTTTTTCTACCCCATTTGCTTTTTCTCTCCTTTTCAAAATCAAAAGATATACGTGGATTTTCTCCATCCGTGATCCGAACGATACAAAAAAACAATCCCCTTCCCATCTCATTCCAATTAATACGAAATACCATTATGGAACGTCAACATGAAATATCGGAAACCATATGAGCAATCAAACCCAGCTTGAATTTCTTCTCTCTCTCTTTCACAAACAGCAATTCTCTCTATTTGATGAAGAAGCAAAACAACTCCTCGAAAATCCTCTCCACCCACTGATTAAAGCCAAAGTTTTGAGTTGGTATGCGCAAAGTCAACAACAGCAACATAAACTATCACAAGCCATTACTGGTTATGAGCAAGCCATCCAAGCAGCAAAAGATGCAGAGGACTACGATGGAGTTCAAACACTAGAAGAGCAATATAAACATCTCCTGGAACAGCAAAAAGCACTCAATATTACTGCGAACGCTCCACGATCTGATGACCCACTACAAGCAGGTATCTCACAGCTTCGCGTGCAAAACACATCGCGAGCTGAGACGTTGCTACTCAGCTCTGTCGCGCAATCAGACGAAGAAGGCGATCCAAAAGGGAGAGTTCTTTCTCGTCTTGCACTGGCACGAATCCCCACATACAAAAAAGCAATGATCGCGCAAGCACTAGAAATAGCTCAACAAGAGGGAGATATGAATCTCGTTACCGCAGTAAAAAAGACGATGGATCAAATGGGTGAATCCATTACACCTCATGTTTTTTAACAAAAAAGCAGCCAAAAATGACTGCTTTTAAAACATAAATATAAAGAGTGGCTTTGGGCAGACTTGAACTGCCGACCTTAGGGTTATGAATCCTACGCTCTAACCACCTGAGCTACAAAGCCAACGACATGCAAATTATCCATAGAGATGTAGGTTGTCAAGCAAAAGAGAAAAATACATGAATCGCACTCCCCTTGAACTGCGAAAAAAACCACGGCGTATCATTTTTTCCTGTGTGTCTCCAATACAATACGAGTTACGCCTAGCGTATGTTTTCGTACAATGTATGTAAACATTTTGATAGTATTTTTGGGTTAGTCTCATTATCATTCTCTATGCACATACAGTTCATCTGTCGTATGTTCACACAAAGGATCACCATGGCCGTTAATCGCTCCCGTCTCATCGATGAAAAATTTGTACATATACTCTCACAGCACAGCACCACTTTCTCTCCCAATCCTGATCAAATTCTTTGTGAAGAATCTGCTCTTGATGGGAGAAAAGCAATCGAGATATTTTCTTCTATGATTAGCTCTCGACATCTTGATATCCATGCGCGAGAATTAAAAAAAGACAAACAGAGTTTTTACACAATCGGAAGCTCTGGTCATGAACTAAATTCCGTTTTGGGATCGATAAGTAGATATAATGACCCCGCATATCTGCATTATCGCTCAGGATCTTTCTTTCTTCAGCGCGCAAAACAAGATCAAAGTGTCAGCGCTGAATTTGATGTATTACGAGGTATGGTGGCATCCAGTGACGAACCAATCTCTGGAGGAAGACATAAAGTATTTGGTTCCGTACCTCTGTTCGTTCCTCCACAAACCTCAACCATAGCAAGTCATCTTCCAAAAGCAGTGGGAGCCGCATTCACTATTGCACGTCAAAAGAGATTGAATATCCCCTCTCCTCTTCCAGAGGATAGTATCGTTTTGTGCAGCTTTGGAGATGCATCATCCAATCACTCTTCCGCATGCGGAGCCTTTAATACCGCTGCACTGGCCGACCATCAAAACCTTCCCTGCCCCATCTTATTCGTATGCGAAGACAACGGAATTGGTATTTCTACACGCACACCCAAAGACTGGATTGAACGTAGATTTGGTCCTGATCCGGGACTCAAATATTTCCGCTGTGATGGCCTTGACCTCATCGATAGCTATCGCATAGCCAAACAGGCCGTCAACTATGTTCGAGAGACACGGCGTCCAACATTCCTACACATCAAACTTATCAGACTTATG
>NYTD01000112.1 GCA_002683315.1 Deltaproteobacteria bacterium
GCCAATGGACTTATTGCACAAATTCACCGTCTATCATTGGAAACGACAGGGAGTTTTTGGCACTGTAACGGAGAGACACTACCTTGGTAGGGGATAATTTTCGTCGCATACGTCAGTCTCTTGTTACTGGTATTTTGGTGATAGCACCGTTGGCCTTGACGATCTGGGGATTGTTTTTTTTGGTTAATCTGGCGGACAATCTACTCAATATACTGCCGCCGTCTCTTCGTCCTGAACATATTGTAGGATTTCCGATTCCTGGGCTCGGCTTATTGCTGGTTTTGTTAATTTTATTCGTTGTCGGAGGCCTTGCTCGTCTGTATGTCGGGCGTCGTGTGATAGAAGGTTATGAAGCCTTTTTAAAACGTGTACCAGTTGTTTCTAGTGTATATGCAGGACTAAAGCAGTTTCTCGAGACGATTTTTTCGGGGAATAAAACAGCCTTTTCGCAGGCTGTTCTGATTGAATATCCTCGCAGTGGTGTATATAGTTTGGCTTTTGTGACCAATGAAACAAGTCCCATTCAGTCGTTACCTAGATTGGTTAGTGTATTTTTACCCACGACACCCAACCCAACGAGTGGTTTTTTTCTTATGCTACCTCGAAAAGATATCCGATATCTTGATATCGCAACAGAGGAAGCATTCACGATGATTATGTCTGCAGGGTTGGTAGTGAAAGAACCTTTAGCCTTTCGAGTTGCAGAGCAATCCGAGAAGAGCGAAAGAGCTGAAACGATCATTGCCGATGATCAGGTGATCGATCAAGGGGATATTGAGTAATGATCCCACTTGTTCTATTCTTGCGGTTACACTGATATCTTGTTGTGATGGAGTCGGGTCTCCACTTGGGTGATTGTGTGCGATGATGACTCCAGAAGCTTGGATGTAGAGAGCGATTTGATAGATTTGTTTGGGATCGACAATTGTGAATTGATCGTTACCTGTACTGATTCGCTTGCTGAGTAGAAGTCTCTTTTGCCTATCTAAGAATAGAGCCCACAGCGACTCGTGTTGTTTTGCACTGAGGTGTGGCCAAAAAAAATGAAATGCTTCTTGTGGTGTGCGAATGTGTACAATTGGGGGTTGATAGTAGAGTGATCTACGTCCCGCACGAAGTCCGGCATGAATTCGTACTGCGCTCGCAACACCAATACCAGGAAATCGCTCTAATGTACGAGCATCAAGCTGTGCGATTTTCTTGAGTGAGCCAAAGCGATCAAACAGGTTACGAGCCGTGATTGTGGCCTTTTGTTGATTACCACCAATGAGTAGTGCTATTAAATCGGTGTTTGAGCAATCTAATTCTGGGGTTTTCAAGTATTCTTCTATTGGGTTCATGAGGTTCCTTTGTTTTCGTGGAGCCTCAATATGGCAAAGAGTGTGCCAAAAAAAAATGATTCAAAAAAAGTATTTTCTCTTATTCAAACTGGATATTGAGCTGTATTTGTATTTTTTCATCAGATTTTGGTGACGAAAACTGATGAAATTCGGCACCGAGCTGTCGAAGAGCTTCTTCAATAGCGCTTATGTTTTGTGCATTTGCACTCATCTTGAGAACTTGTGATGATTTTCCATCACTCATAGAATAGGGTTTTAGAGAACTGCCATCTCGCTGTGTCAGAATTGAGTTGTTGGATTTGGCCAAAGATTCAAGCTTGAAAAGAATCTGCGGATCATCCATGAACAAGAGATATGGACTATCTGTTCGGGAGGTTGGCTGATCAATGACCAGTGGTTCAATTCGTCTCGCTACACGTGTTTTCTTCTTATTGGGCGTGGATAGGACTTTTTTATTTTTCCGATCAGAGGGATCTTCCTCCGAAGCAAGTGCTATTTTGGTGACATCCATTTCATTTTCGATAAGAGTGTTACTCAGTTTTTGAGGAAGTTGGAGAGGTCGGCTTTTGGGCGGAGTGTGAACGACAGAAGCGGAGATAGTATTGCTTGTTTTCTTTTCTGGAAGAAGGAGGGCTGTGATAATCAACAAGCATGCTACGGCAGCAGCTAGTTGTGGTGCATATGTACGAAAGAATGAGTTGTTATTTGCCGGCATGTCTTGGAGTTGTTCCATAATCAATGGAGCAAGATTTCGACTTGGTTGAATACTCCCAAATTGGGAGAGCATATCGACGGCTTCTTTCAAAGATATATATTCTTCATATAATTCTTTGTTTGTTTCCAGAGCTTCTTGCACAATTTTCTCTTCTTGTGGAGATAGGGTTCCATCGATATATTCGGAGAGTCGATTGCGTACGAAAAATTCATTCATTTGGCTTCTCCTATGTCTTTGGGATTTATTTTCCCTTTTAAAACATGCGCGAGTTCATTTCGGGCTCTATGTATACGGCTTTTTATGGTGCCGACGGGGAGATTGAGAATGATTGCAATCTCATTTTGTGGAAGCCCTTGCATATCGAAAAGAACCAATACTTCTCGATACTTGTTGTCGATCTGATTCAAAGCATTTTGTAGAATGACTGATTGCTCTTTTTTGTGAATTTGTTGGATGGCAGAAGGTCTATGATCGGGGAAATCTCTTTTTTTCTCAGGATGTGTACCTTCAAGTGGTTCATGATGACCATGTTTTCTTCGATCTCGATATCCATGAAGATTTTTACAGCGATTGATGGCGATTTGAAAGAGCCACGTTGAAAATTTGGATTCATTCCGGAATGAAGGGATGTTTTTATAGGCAGCTAAAAATATTTCTTGTGTGAGTTCTTCCGCCTGTTCTTGATGAGATAATTTCCGATAACAAAGCGTATAGATAGAAGCTTGCCATCGTATAATGAGGACCTCAAATGCTTTTTTTTGTCCACCCTTTGTGAGTTCAACCAGTTCGCGATCTGTTTTATTTTGAAGAGACAATGCATGTACCCGAAAAGAAATCTTCTTGGATGATAACGAGAATTGAAAGGGATGTCCGCTAATCGAAAGAACAGAGTTCATTATTTTTTCTCCATAGTCAAAATAATGAGACAATATGTTCGAAAAAACGTTCCCAAAAACTACTGGGTTAGGAAAAAATCTGACATATCAACAAGCCGCTCATCTTGACTTTGTGCACGCACCTTTTCGTATAGCGGTCTTGCAAGAGTAGAATCTCCAAGCCGGCGATGTAGATCAGCGAGAAGATATTGAGTATGATATTTTTCTGAATCACTTAGGTTTTGCATATTTTGAACGGCTTGAAGAAGTTCTGTTCTTGCTTTCTCTTGGTAGTATTGCTCTTTGGGGATGGCTATATTTCGGATGTAGCGCAATCCTTTTTTGTCAGAATCACTCAGGTTGGAAAGAGATTCAAATTTATTTAGGTACATGTCTCTAATCTTTGGATATCCTGCTCTTTGGGCAACACGAGCAAGATTAAAGACCAGAATTTTTTTCTGATCAGGGCTTAGGGTCTTTTGTAGTTCTTTGGGACCGAGATCCAAGATTTCCTGTGCTGATTTTGGACCGTTTAGACCTTGGTGAAAACCGACAAAACTGTCGCGAACGGTCCATGAAGCTTCGATATAGACTTGGGCAATAAAATGTGGAGGACGGTTGAGGTTTCTGTATATCTCTGCTGCGATTTCATATCGTTCCCATACAAGTGGATTTTTTGGGTCGATTAGTTTTGAACGTAGATTCGTAATGGTTTCTTGGACTCTTGATTGTTGTTCCTCTGTTAATGTTAGGTCAAAGTCTTGGCCGTACAAAGAAAAGTAGTTGTCATAGCATGTGGAAATTGCGAAGGTACGAAATTGCTCTCCTTTTGCATAAGAAGCAAGATCCGAATCATATCCGCCAAGTTGATTTTGAGAGGAAAAAGAAAAAACTCGAGCATAGTCTTTTCCTAGAGGGCACTCAACCTCTTCGAATGGATTCATCGCCCAAGTGTTGATTATGAAAAAAAATAGCATACATCCTCCTATGGATTCCACTGTATACGCAGTGACAGGTGGTCGTATTCTCTCCACTGGCCGAGAATACCTGATGAATATGTAAAGGGATTATCACTTTCTGGGCCATAAAGCATCATTGCTTGCAATGATATGGCCCAATTATCCGTTATCCTCCGCGATAGAATACTTTGAATGAGTCCATCTTGAAGGGATGTGTCGTATTGTCCTGTGAGTTGTAGCTGAAAAGAGTATGGCAGAGAAAATTGTCCAACTCCTGCAATTTGAACACTTTGATTGGCTTCAAGCCATGGATTCGATACTGGTTCGAGGACAGAGAATAATTTGGTTTCCAAAATAAGGACATTCATATCGAATGCATAGTCCAATGCAAGTGCTCCACTTATGTACGGACGTGTTGAGCCTTGCATATATGTCATAGGTCGAACTTTATTGGAAACAAAGCATGTTTCGGCACGAAGTCCAAAGACAGAAAGTGTTGTCGATAGATCCATTCCAACCAGAAGCTGTCTTGGGTAGGTTATTTGAACAGGCTCTTCCAGAATATCATTGATGACACCGAGTTCTAGGCTATTGGGGAGTCGTTCTTCCTTGATGAAGCGAACCAATTCTGGATTGAGTCGAGCCAATGGTCGTCTTGAGCGCATCCAACTGGCATAGATGTGACTTGCGTATGCAATGCTGTCTTTTCCAATCCGCAGTCCAATGTCTCCATAATCAACCGGTTGATCGTCAGGAAAAAGATTGGATGTGTTGGGAAGACTCTCTTGTATCGAACGCAGTATATCTTGTATCAAGGATTCGGTAATTAGATCTCCAGACCAACGTTGTGCTTCGTTTAGAAGGGCATCAACGTGATCATTTGATAGGATCCCCCATGGTGTTCCAATCCATGAGATGGAATCACGTGCAGATATGGGTAGCCATATCAATGATGTATTCCAATCTTGAAGCCTATGGGTTAGACGTATTGAGGCAGTTGGAATCGAAGCCCATTGTGGTTTTATGGTGGGACCAAATCTCTGGTCGATTCCATTGATGATATTGAGATCACTGAGCAGATCCAATTGCCCCCATCGGATTACTTGATTGCCAATTTCGAGTGTAAAATGCGCACGTTGACTTGTATAATACAACTCCCACCCTTGTAGCTCTATTTGATGCTTTTGATCTGTGATTTTATGAATAATTCGTAATGAATTGGTCCAACGATCTTGTTGTAAAGAAAAAGTTCCAACTGTGCGTTGTTCCCAGTAGGAGGAAGGATAGATATAGCTTTGTGATTCCAATTCAAACTGAGGAGTTGCGATGGCTGTATGAATCAGCAGTCCGATCATTTTTCCATCTGTTGAACGGTAAATCGTTCCAAAGGCAATGCTTCTTCAGAGAGATTGACCTTGATCTCTTGAATCTGAATTTGGGTTTTGCTTCCCTTTTTGTGGTTGGTCATCACAGTGGTTTTGGGGATGATACGATTATCGACGTTCATGGTTTCTTCTATCGATAACGTTTTTAAAAGGTTTCCATTTTTTGCGTAGTATTGAACTTTGTAGGGGATGTAGTCTTCTTTCGAAATGGTGGTGATCCAATATTTGTACTGTTTGTTTTGTGGATCTTGACTTTGAATTGTCCAGTTTTTTTTATCTTCAGATAAGAGCGCATGAGTCTCATTTCCACTAAGAGACAATTCTAGATCGGAATATTGAAAGTCGCTGCCCATAAAAGAGCCTTTCTTTTTGCTTCCGGATATTCTTTGAATCCGTTTGAGTGCAGGTAGATATAAAATCTGCGGATCTTCTTGTTGAGGATGATCAACGAAAAGAAGCTGTGTATTGGCGATCTCTGGAGGAGAGGTGAAGCGAGTGTAGGAGCGTAGAACCTCATCATCTTTTCGTAGATGGATTTCCATACTTCGTACTGTTTTGGAGCCATTTTTCGCAAAAAGACTCATGGTTAGGATTTGAATGGAATTGTTGAATTGTTTTTTTTCAATCGCTGTTTCTAATATCTCTTTGGGATCGCTTGGTTGAGCATAGGCAAGTCCAAGAGTCAAGAATCCGATGAGCATTGTTCTCTCCAAAGGGCTAGAGTTGTTTGATATACTGTATGTAATGAGATGTTTTGTGTACGAGCGATATAAGCCGCGTCTTCATATTCTACACTTGCATGTTTGTATTCTTGATTTTTTTTGCCGACTTTGACGTGAATGATACCCCATGGGGTTGTTACCGGCTCTTTTATGCGTTCTAACTCTGTACGGTGCATGGTGGTATATCGAACACCAAATGTGCTGGTGTTGTTGAAGATAGCTTCTTCGACATGTTGTTGATTCTCTTCACGGGCAAGGGCTGTGATAAGATATCCCATTCTACCTTTTTTCATAATGATGGGCTGTGCAAAAACATCGAGTGCACCCGCGTCAAGACATCGTTCAATGAGTATCGGAAGGCCTTCTCCCGTCATGTCGTCGACGTGTGTTTGTATGGACACAATAGTAGAGTTTTTTTCTTTTGATTGTTTTGCGCATAATAATACCCTAAGAACATTGGGATAATCTTGAGGGTTTCTTGTACCGGCTCCATAGCCGATGGCTTTTATTTGTGTCGTGGGAAATGCGCTTTCTTTACACAGTGCTTTTAGGAATGCGGCACCAGTTGGTGTTGTCTGTTCGTGATTTGGGTATCCTTCCCGAACATTTTTTTCACGAAGTAAAGAGAGGGTTGCTGGAGCGGGAAGCGGAATATGTCCATGCGCTCCATGTGTGTGACCATAGGATAATGGTGGAGGAGCCGCGTACAATTCGGAAATACCAAGCATATGAATTCCTAGGCAGAAACCGACGATATCGAGAATAGAATCGGTTGCTCCTACTTCATGAAAATGTATTTCCTCAATTGTGCATCCGTGAATTTTTGCTTCTGCATCTCCAAGGGCACGAAAAACAGAAATGGCATTTTTTTTCACTATGGATGGAAGAGTACTCTTTTCGATCATAGAAGAGATGTCGGAGAACCCTCTGTGATGATGCCCCCATGGTTCTGTGTGATGATCGTGATGATGCTCGTGATGATGAACGTGGATGGGGCGAATGGTTAGATGTGTAGCTGAGAACGAATTGCGCATGCACTTTTTGATTTCCATGCGATAGTTGTCAAGAGGTAGAGAAGCAAGTCTCTTTTGCCATAGTTCTTGGTCCAAACCAAGATCAATTAATGCTGCGCAAAGCATATCTCCTGCTATTCCTCCGATTGGATCAATATACAGTGCGATCATGATTGTATCGAAGCCAGAAATGTGTCCATTATACGAATGGCTGAACAGGCAGCACCATAGCCATTGTCAATATTTACAACGGTAAGACCAGAAGCACAGCTACTGAGCATAGCGTGAAGCGTAGTCATTCCGTTTTGATGAGCTCCGTATCCGACAGATGTAGGCACAGCGATAATCGGTATGGATGTCAGGCCGGCGATTACACTTGGGAGGGCTCCTTCCATTCCAGCGATAACGATAATAAGGTCGTGTTTTTTTATCAATGGAAGAGCATTAAGAAGTCGATGCAGACCTGCAACGCCAATATCGGTAATTGTTGTAGGAATGTGACCGTTGATGGTCAAGGTTGCAATGCACTCCTTTGCGACAGGGAGATCACTGGTTCCTGCACAAATTACAGCGAGACGGTTCGTGCTTTTTATGGGTGTATTTTCCGGAATACAGGTAAGCGTTCTTCCCATAGGATCATAGGTTAGAAATGACAAGGCACCACAAATAATGGTTGCTTTGTCTTTATCAACGCGGGTAACCAAGATAGGCTGCTGTTGATCAAAGAGCGTTTGACAGATAGAGATGATATGTTCAGGAGTTTTTCCTTGTCCGAAAATGCACTCAGCTTGTCCGGTTCGACGTTGACGGTCAATATCAACCTGTGCAAATGGAAGTTGTTGAATCCCGATCAGCTGTTGTTGCAATTCTTCTCTGTCAATGAGTCCATTGTGATAATCATTGAGTAGAGACTCGATGGTGTTATGCATCGTGTTAACCTCTTTTTGTGTAGCCATAACTCTTTTGCGTTATGGAATGAAAATATGTTTTACGGGTGCTATAGAGTACTCTCCTTTATTTTATGAGCGTGTTGTGTCAATCTTCCTCTGGCTATATTGTGTTTTTTCACCTGCTTTGGCACGAGATGGTATGGTGCAAACCGCATTGGATGTGATCGCACGAGATTATTTGTGGGATTATTCTCCACATGAGGCTTTGCTATCTGCAGCTGAACAGCTTGAAGAGGTTATTCCGTGGCTTATTGTAGAGTATCAAGAAGATTCCATTCATTTGATCCATGGTGAGAAAGGAGTCTTTGCTGTTCTGCCTATTCCAAGTCAAAGCATTGATATTATGTCAGAAATTTTCGCGATAGAACAATCGATTTTGGAGTCTGGATATCGTATTGATGATGATGTGCGCATTGATGTTGAACTGTTACGTGGATATATGAATGCGCTTGATCGATACTCTACAATTATGACCAGAGATTCTTTGACCCGGTTTAATGAACGAATTCAGGGGCAATTGACGGGGATTGGATGCCGAGTTCAAAGATCGGATGAAGGAATTCGTATTTCGGAGGTTTTTCCAGATTCTCCAGCATATAGTGGAGGGATTCACAAAAACGATATTGTGACGCATATTGATGGTGCTTCGATAAAAGGTGTGTCATTAAACGATGCTGTCGACCGATTGCGAGGTCCAATCCATTCTCGAGTGGCCATTCGTTTTGTTCGAGAGGGGGAGGAAAATGAAGTAACCCTACAACGGGCAAAGGTTCGGATTCCAAATGTTCGACTCTACATAGAGGATGGTATTGCGCAAATCGTGATAGAGAATTTTAGCTCCCAAACGACTCGAGGCGTACAAAAAGCGCTAAAAGAAATTCGTAATACAAAAGGAATAAAAGGAATGATTCTTGATCTACGTGGAAATACGGGTGGTTCCATGTGGCAATCTTGTAAGACAGTAGATGCATTTTTGAGTACGGGGCTTGTTTTACGAACGGAAGGGAAAAATGGGAAGAGTGTATCTCGTTTGATGAAGTCATACGAGGCAGAAAAAGATCAAGAATTAGGTCTTCCTATGATTGTATTGGTAAATTCTCGTTCTGCCTCTGCATCTGAAATCGTTGCAGGAGCACTTAAGGCTCACAAGCGTGTGTTGATCATCGGTCAAAAAACTCATGGGAAGGGAGTTGTGCAAATGCCGCATACGATTCGAACCAAGTCGGATCCGGTAAAGATGAAGCTTACAGTAGCGCAGTATCTTTTGCACCATGATTTTTCCGTGCATGAACAAAAAGGTGTAGCTCCTGATATTTGGTTGGAACGGTATCGATTTTCTGAAGAAGGCTTTGCACATGAACGAAAAGCAGATGAGGATTTTGAAGGACCAGTGCTTTTGTATGCCAAAGAAGAGAGTGGATGGCGCTTGGGTGGCATCGTACGAGATGATTATCCTCTTCAGTTTGCTCGGAAAATTTTACTGCAGTCCGCCAGCGTGCATTCAGATTTATCTTCTCTGATTGAAGAAGAGCAAAAAATTGAGAACAATCTGATGAACGATATCTTTGCTGCAAGAGAGATCAACTGGAGCAGTGAGGGAGTGGTACAGTTGGATAAACTTGTTGTCTCCAAGGTTAAGGCGGAAAAGGTCTTAGTTGGGGAGCAGTATCACTGGGAAATGGAGATATATAATCCAACACAGGAGCCCGTCCCTAAGGTCTATGCTTCCTTTTCTTCTATATCAGATTATATGCCGTGGTCTGGAGAGCATATTTCTATCGGAACATTACAACCACAGGAAAAAAAAACGATTGTCCTGGAGGGTGAAATTCCCATTGGACTTTCTGGTTCGATGGAAGAGATTGGTCTGTCTCTTCATTCAGGAGAGCAGGTTCATTCTGTTCGAACACAAAACATTGAAATTATAGAACAAAGTACTCCAAAGTTGTTGGTTCGAGCACAGATTTTTCCCGGAATCCCAAATATTATGGATGTTTCTGTAGAGAATCTGTCCAATCGTGCAGTACGAGATCTTGTCGTACAGTTATCTTTGCCCAATATCAAAGAAGTCGAAAATTTGGGAGATTCTCTCTTGGAGCAAAGTATTTTGGAAAAGGGAGATGTTGCTTCCATTCAGTTTCAGTTTCAAAGTGCGAAAGATTTAGAAGATCTTCCGGAATTGAAGCTTGAAGTACAGGCAGAACATCGTTCGTCCAAGATAGAATACATTGAAAATCCGATAAACTTTCTTTCAGAACAGTTGATTTTGGCCCCTGTTATCCATACGGATATTCCAACGACCATAACGCAGGAACGACTGGATATTATTGTAGATGCTGAAGACGATGGCTCTGTTGTAGAGACTTCGCTTTGGGTTGATGGAGATAAAAAGGGCTGGCAAGGAGATATGACAAAATGGACGCATTCTCTCAAGATGAACAAGGGAAGGCATCGCATCGATATTCTTGCACGAGATGATCAAGGGTTGGAAAGTCGAAGTATCTATTATGTGTATGTGACACCGTGAGGCTTCCCAAGCCTCGGTTAAGATTTTTTGCAGAGGTTCTTGGAATCTCGTTGAACAAACGCTGTTGGAGGCAGGCTCGATTGGGATTTCGCGGAGATCAATATATTCCAAAATCTCGTGCAGATATTTCTTCCTTGATGCTTTTGGGCCCTCGGATAGCGTTTCCTTTGTGGTTGGGAAGGGCGTACCTTCCTCGAACGGTCATTATCACCAATCTGTTCAATCATACACAAACTCCGATTCAGAATGGATGGTCAATACGCAAAAAAAAGGTACGAGATTTTCGAGGTCATACATTGAGCTATGACAGTCACAATGGGACGGATTTTGCCATACCAGTGGGTACAAGGGTTCTCAGTGCAGCGGCAGGAAAAGTTGTGTGGATGTGTGATGAGCTAAACCGTGGTGGTAAGAAGATCTTTATTGATCATGGGAAAGGCTTGATGACGACCTATGCACATTTGGCGCGTGCTCTTGTTCATGTTGGGATGGAGGTCAAGCAGGGCCAGCCGATTGCTTGGTCTGGATATAGTGGTTTGGATGCAGTGATCAGTTTTCCTTTTGGGATCCCGCATGTACATATGAATGTATGGCACAATGGTGTGCCTGTGGATCCATTTTCGAATGATGACGAGTCTTCTCTGTGGATTCATGGTTTTCCTGAACCGTCTTGTCATGGTGTACATGATTATGTCCCTTCTGAATATGACCCACAAAAAGTGAACGATGGGATTCAAGCATGCTTGGATCCCAAGATCCGTCATGATTTAGAGTTGGGGGAAACATTAGAAGAGCGTGCGAGTCATTTATTGATGCAGCAAAATTATTATCCGACACGATTTTCGAAGCGGATATCTCCGTATATGAGGCATATTGAGCGAACAGAGCGGTTATGTCTTCCTTTTTCTAGTGATGATTTTGATCGTGTTGTATTTCGTGATGAGGTGTAATCATGTTTTGGTTTCTTTTGGCATGTTCTGAGCAGAAAGTAGGTGTTTTTAACACAGCACCGAGTGCGCAGATCGTATCTCCTACAGAAGGAGAAGAGTTTTTTATCGGTTCTCAAGTGCTATTAGAAGGAGTGGTGTCTGATCCCAATGATAATGAATCATCTCTATCTGTATACTGGTCTTGGAGTGAAGGAAGTATTTGTGAAGACTCTGTTCCGGATCCAGATGGAATTGTATATTGCTCTGTACAAATGCCTGGAGAAGATCGTATCGTATCGCTTCGTGTGCAAGATTCCGTGGGTGCGGTTGATATTGCAGAAGTGGTTTTAATATTGGCGGATGAAGCGATTCCGCAGGCCGAAGTGTTATCTCCACTGGCCGTTCAAACCCACTATGTTGACCGTTTGATAGCATTTTCAGCCCAGTTGAGCGATGAGGATTCATCTTTAGACGATCTACAAACATATTGGGAGAGTAGTCTCGATGGTGTTCTTGAGGTGGATACGACCGTAGATTCTGCAGGACTGATAGAAGATTACGCATATCTTACACAAGGAGAACACGCGATAACACTGTGGGTAGAAGATGATCGTGGAAATCGAAGCAAGAAAATCGAAGTGATTGAGGTTGGACCACCCAATCGAGCACCAGAGTGCTCTTTGGATACAATTGAAGGTTCTTCCATTGTGGGGGAGTCTGTACTCTTCTCGGGAACCGCAACGGATGCTGATATTTCGTCGAATTTATTGGAGGTGTCATGGAGCAGCGACATCGATGGTATTTTGGATGTTTCGGCTCCGAACTCAAGTGGGGAAGTATTGTTTTCTACGTCTCAGCTAACGATTGGACAGCATATTATCACAATGGAGGTTCGTGATGAGGTGGGAGAGATCTGTAGCGATACGGTAGTCTATACGATTCTCACAGATAATACGTCCCCCGAACTCAACGCGGTGAACATCACGCCTTTTCCTGCGATGAGTGATTCTTTGCTCACCTGTATTCCTCTTGTCAACGATATAGATGGTGATTCTCTGACCATTGATTACTCGTGGAGTAATCTCAGTACGGGGCTTTCCTTGGGGAGTAACAGCACGGTGCAGCTCAGCGCGAGTACGGTCCTTCCAGGACACCAAATAGAGTGTGCGGTATCTGTCGATGATGGAAATGATGGTGTTGTTCAAGGAACAGGTCTTGCGACCATTGAAAATAGTGAGCCGGTTTTGTCTAATTTGTCCATCTCTCCATCAGCACCTCAGGTCGGTGATATTGTATCATGTCTGTTGCAGGCGAGTGATATAGATGATGATGTGTTGTCGGTTTCGTATTCTTGGACGAATGTGGGGACGGGGGATGTGCTTGGTTCTGCAGATAGCATTCAGCTTTCACAAGGCACGATTACTCGTGGTGATCTCCTTCGGTGTACGGTAGAGGTATCCGATCAGTATGGTGGTGTGGTTAGTGATTATGCACAAGAAACCATCGCGAATTCTGTACCGCAGATCGATTCGTTGAGTGTTTCGCCTTCTGTGGTGTATGCAAATACAGATGCTGAGGCGGTTGCGGTTGCATCGGATGCAGACGGGGATGTGATTGATCTGCTTTATGCGTGGTCAGTGAATGGTGGTGTTGTTCAGCAAACCGATCTATCGATATTGGATGCTGGGTCTTATACGCGTGGAGATGTTTTGTCTGTCGAGGTGACTCCTTCCGATCCAGTTGGAAATGGATCTTCTCAGATCTATGGGCCTTTTACCGTACAAAATTCTCCACCAAGTGCTCCCGTAGTATACATCGAACCACAAGAACCGATTGTCGAATTTGATGATTTGCAGTGTGTGGTTGATGAAGAATCGGAAGATGCTGATGGTGATACAGTCACCTATTCAATCGTGTGGACCTTAGATGGAGTGCTATATACAGGGCCAACTCTGACCAGTTCTTTGAGTGGAGACACGGTTGTGTATAGCGAGACATTGGGCTATGAGGATTGGTCTTGCTCCGTTCTTCCCAACGATGGGATTGATACGGGCAGTGCAGGTACAGATACAGTGACCATTACTCCTTGTGCCGATTATCGCGATGCGAATTCCAATTTTGGGTATGGGGCACTCATCGATGCCCGAGATGGAAAAACGTACCGAACGGTTTCGATAGGTAATTATGTCTGGATGGCAGACAACCTCAATGTTGGTTCCATGATTACGACGGGTAATTATGCATCCAACAACGGGATCATTGAAAAGCATTGTATTGATAACAACCCCGCGCTTTGCAACGAGTTTGGTGGGTTTTATGGACGCAACGAAGCCATCGACTGGGTGCCCCATCCTATGGGTGAGGGGGTTCAGGGAATCTGCCCGGTGGGCTGGCATGTTGCGACCCAAGATGAGTATCTCGATCTATTTTCTCAGGTCTCGGCGCAATATGAACTTGTCGATATCTGTGAGCCCGGAGGGCAAGGGGCTGATTTGGTTGGTTTTGCAGTCAAACTGACAGGCTCCCAAAGCTGGGGTGCGTTTGGTGGAACAACATCAACCGCAAAGTTTTGGACGTCGACCTCGAGCTCTGGCGATTACAATTTTAATATAAAGCTTCAAAGTACGGGTGCTACATTTGCTTCGGCCATTGAAACAGGAGCCAACCCATGGGCGAATACGATGAGTGTTCGTTGTGTTCAGGACTAGAACACACGTATTTTCCTTCCCGAAAATCTCCTGAATACGCTACGATACAGTATCCAGCGTTTTTAGGAGTACAGTATGTATCAGGTTTTGTTGAGTTCATTGTGGTTTCTGGGGTGTTCCGATAAAGAAGCCGAGGATACGGGTCCACCACAAGAAGAAGTACAGACCGATCATCCTATTTGTAATGCGCTTGACCTTCCAACGCGTCCCTATGATTCAACAGGACCTCAGATGTTTCGTCGTCATCAGCCCGCCGGAGATTTTTCGGTTCCGCTTCGTGATGGAAGCACGTGGACGCTTTCTGAGAAGTGGACGGGGTGTGAAAACTATATTTTCCTTCCGCATTGGTTCTCCATTTCTCCAGAAAAGCCGGAGACCTATTGGTCGACAGGAGTGTTGGATCTGCTTATCGAATCGGACTTGAACGTACATTACTTCTTTGTTCCTGCGAGAACCTCTCAAGAAGATGCAGATGCATTGGGAGCGCAAATGGAAGAATGGATTGAAGAGGCGATGCTTGGGCTCACAGAAAACCAAGCCAAGTGGTGGCGCGATCGGCTTCATGTGGTGGGTGCTTCGAGTAGTGATATCTCCGGTTTGTTGGGAGATGGATTTGCAAGCAGTGTGGGAAGCTACGGTTTTGGAATTGATAGAGAGCAGAAGATTCGAACGTTGGGTTATTTTCCGCATGTGAGCGGATATAGCAATTCACTCGCATCTGCAGGAGAGTGGCCCTATGAAAATCGGTTGTTTGCGGCTGCATATGAAGCGATTTACTTCAACTTTGAGGCGGAACGTCAGATTCGCTTGGACGCCATCGATGCGACTGAGGTTCCGGTATTTGGCGGGGATGTGATCGAGCAGTTTGAAGATGGAACGCTTGCGCTTCCCGATGCGCAAACGATGTCGACGTTTGATACAATGGAAATAGACATCCGTATGGAATGTCCAGATAAGGATAAGGCGGAGATCGGCAATTGCGGTGCCTGGGATTATCTTGCCCATATGTGGCTCTATGATGATGCGAATGA
>NYTD01000113.1 GCA_002683315.1 Deltaproteobacteria bacterium
AGCCACATATCCTTCCCCATTATCTACACTTTTCCAAGAGGCACTGGTCGCCTTTTCTTTTTCGGCCTTTCCCTTTGCTCCCTTTGCTGGACTCTTCGATTTTTCCAGAGGTTTACTTTCCACTTTTGAAGAGAGAAGTACAATATCTCCTGATCTATACACAGGACCACCAAATGCATCTTCTTCCAGCGAAAATAAAGCCTTATATGATTCTTTCCCTTCCGACCATGTCAACGTATAGGACTTTTTGTTCCGCTGTAGCTTTGAGTCCGACACTTTGGGTATTGATGAATTGAAATCAGCAATATATGTTTTCGCGACCTCTTCCGTCCAACCAGAATAGCCCAAACCACTAATATATGTTCCTCTCATGACTTTTTGAAAAAGCTCGCCACTCATCTCACCTCCAAATTTATGTATGTGTTCATAAATATAATGAGTTCCTCTATTTTGACAAAAACAGAATGCATCCTCTCCTTGTCAAAGTATATTGCGATCACAAAATACAAGGTCAATGTAGGTGTCAAAACATCCTTTCAATGATATAAAAAAGGCATATGCGTACTCATAACGAGAAGACATAGTACCTATTTTGGAAAGGACACCCCATGTCTCGCGATCATGCTCTCGATGCCACTCGTACATTTGCCATCTGGATGATGATAGCCTGTCACGTCGCGAGACTGATGAATAAAAAAGGGTTTCAATTCGGAACAACACAAGAAACGTACTCTAATCTGAGAAAGACATTTGCTCGTCTTGATGTCGATTCTTCCAAGTCTTTATCAAAAGAAGAATTTGGAACTTTATTTCCTCATGAGACAAAAGAGACCGTCGCCTCCCTTTTCAATACATGTGACACAAGTCAAAGCGATCTACTAACCTACAAAGAGTTCTTTTATGGAGCAGATAAAGTACAAATCCGTCCAGAATGGATGCAATTTTCTCTCGATATAGAACCTTTGTGCCAAGCACTGTTTATGAGTATGGTTGGAATCAGTTTGCTCTATTCATTGGATTACTTCGTAACAAAACATATCTCAAAAAATGGACAAACACCGATCGGAAACACATGGAGAAATAAACAATGGCACAGAGCTGCTGAGTTGTATGGAATAGGATTGATCTTCTTTATCTTTCAATATGGTATTCAATGGCCATGGATGTTTATTGGGCATGGGATCTTACTCTCCATCTCATCGGCAATTGTATTATGCACGTTGCTGGTCATGACCAAAAGAACACTGCTCTACTCTATGATTACATTTGTGCTCATGTGTACAATGGCACTAACCCTAAACATATATGATGTTAAAATCGGCTATATAAATGCTGGTAACGGCCCTTTTTTGCCTCATGTCTTATTGAGCGTATTTGGTATTATCGCCGGAAAAACCCTAATCTCCAAACAAAGAACCCCCAAGCTATTATTCCTAGGAACAATGGCTGCATTTGCTCTCATTAGTTTGCTCTCTCTGGACTTTATGGACTTTTTTGACTACCCAACCCCTCTTAGTGAACCGTACGGAAGGAGAGACTATGCAGCTACCTATCAAACAGCTGGAAGTAATGGATTGGAGCAAATCTGGACCATGATACAAGGAGGCTCTCTTAAACCTTCTATAAAAGAGTATTACAACTACACTGCGACCTCTGTCCCTATTCTTATGGCCATGTGTACATCGATATATGTCTTCTTTCGTTGTCTCGGCTCTTTGACATCCAAATTATCTCCCCTATGGCTTGTGGGAAGACATAGTCTTGGTGTGTATATTCTTCATCTCATTTTGATTGCACTAACAACCGTACTCTTTGGCTCCATGCGTCCATTCGAAAATAGTATGGAGATTCATACTTGCTTTGGTCTGATTCTTCTAATCTGTTATGGATACTCTCTTTTTAAGGAACGAAAGTAGTATGCACGCTTGGTGGAAAGAATCGATTTTCTATCAAATCTATCCTCGTTCTTTTTACGACAGCAACAATGATGGTATTGGAGACCTTGAAGGAATCATTCAAAAACTCGACCATCTGAAATCGTTGGGTATTGATTGCATTTGGCTCTCTCCTATCTTTCCTTCTCCACATCATGATTTTGGATATGATATAGCAGAATACTGCGCAGTAGATCCTATTTTTGGCTCCCTTGACATCATGGACAATCTGATAGAACAAGCGTCCATTCGAAATATCAAAATTATTCTTGATGGTGTTTTTAATCATACCTCCATAGAACACCCTTGGTTTCTTGACTCATGTCGGAACGGAGAAAAAAAAGATTGGTATATCTGGAATGAAAAAGCCAACAATTGGACTTCTGTATTCGGTGGTTCAGCATGGACTTGGCACCCAATTAGAAAAGCCCATTATCTTCATTCTTTTGCAAAAGAACAACCCGACATCAATTGGAGCCATCCAGAAGTACAAAAAGAAATACTCAAGATCATGGAGTTCTGGTACAAACGTGGGATTTCTGGATTTCGACTTGATGTATTTAACTGCTATGCAAAAGATACTCAGCACACGGACAATCCCAAAAGAAAAGACATACTGGGTCTTATCGGAGGATTTGCATACTCCTTTATCAATCAACATCATGTATACGATCGAGATAGACCTGAGCTCTTTCCCATATTAAGAGACATGAGAAAACTCGCAGACCAATATAATGCCGTTCTTATTGGAGAAACGCTAGATGAAAACCTCAGATACAACAGAGCATCCGAATATGTCGGACCCGAACTCT
Organism: Deltaproteobacteria bacterium; assembly: GCA_002683315.1. Taxonomy (GTDB): domain Bacteria; phylum Myxococcota_A; class UBA796; order UBA796; family UBA796. The sequence goes on from NYTD01000113.1 coordinate 2,747, forward strand.
TGCATCTAACCTTTCACTTCCAGCTTTTACACACAAAATGGAATCCCAAGAAAATCAAAGATTCTTGTATGCAACTTCAAAAAGATTTTCAATCGCAGTGCCCAACCATTGTAACTTCCAATCATGATTTTCCAAGACAGTCAAAGAGATGGGGCGCCGATGAAAGAAAAAGAAGGATCATGGCATTATTGACATTAACACTTCGTGGAGTACCTTTTATCTATTATGGAGAGGAGATCGGACTTCCACATATCTCTATTCCCAGAGCATCCATTCAAGATCCCGTTGGAAAAAAGTTCTGGCCTTTTTTTTCGGGAAGAGATGGCTCTAGAACCCCGATGCAATGGAGCAACGATAAATTTTGTGGCTTCTCCAAAACAAAACCATGGCTTCCAACAGAATCAAAGAATCTTTGTACTGTTCACGTACAAGAAGAAGACCCATCATCTATTTTACATCTATATCGTGCTCTGATCACATTGCGAAAATCACATCCTGTTTTACACAAAGGAGCCCTCAAATGGCTCTCCTCTTCCAAAGAGTCTCTTTGTTATGAACGTTATCTCGAACAAGAAAGAATTGTGATCTGCATCAATTTATCTTCTCGTACGATCACAACCCCCGTTCAATCTGGAACAATCATTTTTCGTATCGGTTCTGCAGATTTACAGACACTACAACCATATACCGCTATACTAATTTCGTAATATGTACAGAATACAGGACAAAAACGATGCTCATATCATTTCTCATGACCCTACTACCACAAGCAAATGCTTCGACATTCTACTTTTCCGATATTGGTGTAAAGGGGTATGCTCGAGCAGGAGCATTCATCGCTAGCGTTGATGATGTAACAGCCCAATGGTACAATCCTGCAGCCTTTACTCGTGTGGAGAAAGGCATGTTCGGTATCCAGATAAGTTACGTCCATCACAATGTTTCCTTTACACGTGCATCGATCAATGACCAGAGCTTCGAAGAAGTCCTCAACAATTCGAAGCCAACAATTATCCCACATGGTGGAATAGCCTATCGATTCAAAGATCTCACGGCCTATGTCGGTTTCACCTCTCCCTATGCAGACTATCTTACATATCCTGATGACGGTCCACAACGCTATTCTCTAATCGATAGTAGTGTACTACAAACCTTTACCGGCGGTGTCTTGGCATACAAAGTAAATGACTGGGTCTCCATCGGGATTGGAGCATCGTGGAACATCATGGAGATCCAACAATCGCGCAACATATCCATGTATTCTTCCAATGCGCCTGATGAAAATGAAGACGCACAATACGATGTAGGCTTTTCACTTCAAGCCCGAGATGACTTTGGCGTAGCATATAATATCTCCACCCTCATTGAGCCTCCAGATAAAAAATGGGCGTTCGCTCTAATGCTTCAACCACCAACATACTTTGAAGCCGAAGGCAGTATGGAGGCAGACTTTTCGGATCACTTCCTCTATGGAACAGTCATCATGGATGAAGTGGCAACCGACGATAGCATCACCATGGATATCCATATGCCACTCATCCTTCGTAGTGGTTTTGCTTTTCGTCCAGACGAAAATATTGAGATTGAACTCAGTGTTGTATGGGAAAATTGGAGCACACTTCCCAATCCACTCGTTGTAGACAATGTCGATATGAATATAGAATTGAGCCTTAGTGAAGAACCAGAAGTCATTGAAGGTCCTATTGAAATCCCCAACGGCTACCGTGATACATTTTCCGTTCGACTCGGAGGAGATTGGAGTGCTACACCAAAATTACAATTGCGCAGTGGTGTCTTGTTCGAACAAGGTGGGATTCCCACTGCTTCCATCAATGTTTCATCTATCGATCAAGATAAGATTGGATATGGATTGGGAGGTAGTTATATTTTTACGGACTCCTTTTCAATGGATGTTGGATTTTTTCAATCCTTCTTTGGAACATGGACCATCGAAGACTCTTCCATCAGCCGACTCGCAGCAGAAATCGATCTTTCTGACTTTGACAACATCGAGGTCAACTTGATCGAAGACAGAGTCGTTGGAAATGGAACATATTCCTCCAATGTCTTTTATGGTGGACTGAGTGGAACGTACACCTTCTAAGGATGAAAGGTAAATGTCTGATGCTGCATTCCACCATCAGTAGTAATGTTCATTGTATCTGACACACAAACCTCAATAGAATACGGTCCTATCGCTCGAACAAAAACGTACAGCTTTTCTTTCTCTACATCAAATCGAATCTTTTTCATTTTAAGCTGACTTGTATCTCCCATCACCGATAAAGGAGAGAAAGAATAATACAATAAAAACATACCTGAAAGAGCTACTCCACCCATATTTTTCCACGTATGATACGCCTGGTTCTGCTTGAGAACACAGTGAAAGATTGGACCCCATTTGAATCCAACAAATAGTGAAAATGGAGGCTGCTCTCTCATCCCACTATCTGTTTTTTCCAATAATCCTTTTCCTGGAGTAAGACTCAACATACCCAATGCCACACCTGTCTTACAGTTTAAAACACTTCCTTCATCTGTCCGAAGAGGATGCACATGAAGCTGTGGACAGTCTTCTTTCCATATGTGCTGCAACAACTCATGACATGTTCGCGTTTTTTCACCCTCCAGATAACGATTAGAGAAATCTTCATGAGTTTCAAGACCAAAAATCATCTGAACAAATGGACTTCGAGAAGCATTACCAGCTAAGAAAACATTAATCTGATCACCAACAGACCTTTTTTGAAACGCGTTGTACAACGCCAAAATAAAGTTTTGTACACCGTGGTATATTCTTTGTGCGATCCACTCTTCAAGCTCTTCCACACGAACAAAAAGCTCTAGTGTGTGTAAATCTCCACGGTAATCTCGAAGTGAAATACTGATTCCTTCATTATTACTAAAATTCTCTCCTTTTCTTTCCCACAAAGGACGGAATTTTTCCATCATGATCAGCACATTGTTTTGGGCGATATGCCCCTTATCAAGCAAAATCTCCATTCCTTCGATGGATGTTTCATTGGGAGGCTGAACAAAAGAGATCTTCTTGCTTCTCATCAATGAAATATTTTGCTCATAGATTCGATATGCCATCTTCCATAGAATAATCTCTCCACCGAGATGAACATCTCCTGATGGTGAAAAATGTTCAATAACAGCGTAATTACCCCACTCTTCTAACTTATCTGGAGAGGCCTTTCTCCAGAATCCAAAAGCAAAATCTGTGGTGCCACCACCAAAATCAAAAACAGCAAAAGCTTTCCCTTCTTTCGTTGGGGGGTCATCCATTTCCTCTATGAGAGAAGCAGCAAAAGCTGCTGGTTCTGTTCCGATAGAGGAAACATCAAAATCCTGTGCATATTCAGACTGTACAATCGACGCCGGCAAACTGCGATACAATCCTCTTCGGAAAGAAGATAAAATAACTTCTCTTTGTTCCAGGGTATATTGAACCGGAAAGCTTAAGTAGTACTGAAGATGTAGACCACGTTGTCGAGTATTGATACTCATTCCCAAGTAGAACGCATAAATTTCAATCGGATCTATTGGATAATCATCTTCCAATACCATGGCTTCACAGGGATTAAACGGACGAACTTTCGGATTACCCATCACGACTTCGACTCCGTCCTGATCGTAAATACGCCCTCCTTCTTCATTACGTATCCACAACTTGATGCGAGATAAGACTCGACGAGACAACTCCATATTCGAGCCTTGATCTTGAAGCTTTGTACGAACAGGATGTGCTACGGATAGATCTCTCCATTTCATCGGAGGTCTATGCGGTATCTTTTTCCAAATATCAAGAATATTCGCATCCAAAAACTCAAGAAGTGTCGGATTTTCGTAATGATGGTTTTGTACATCCTCAAACCAATCTTCGAGTCCGAGCCGAAGCAGTTCTACTTGCTCATTCTCCGATACTGCAACCACTGTATTACTTGTTCCAAAATCAATGGTTACCATGGCTTCGTGGCGAATAGAATCTGAAATATTTTGCGATTCCCAAGCATCTTCAATCTGGACGGCAACATATTCATCACTCGGAGCTTCTACCAATCCCAATTCCCACAAACCACCACTTTGATCATATAAGATGGCTTCTTCTAACTTTGGAAGTCGAGCGCACCTCCAATCTTTTTCAATAAAAAATAGCTTCAAGCTTTCCAATTCAGCATCTTCAAAACGATAATCTTCTAGATTTTTGGGGTGCGCTATTGTTTCATTTAGCTCATGTTCAAGAATCTCTAATTGTTCTTTACCAATAAGCAATCGATCTTCACTCGCTCTTTGCTGCTCAAAAAGATTGTTGCGCTCTCCGTAAAGAAAAATAAGAGCTTGTCCAAATGTACCCTCCTCAGGAATTAATTTGTGCCGTACAAAAAATGGGATCAAGTCTTTCCACTCTTGAATCGGCCACTCTTGCTCGATTAAAAAGATACTTGAAGTACAAAAAGGCTTTGCCTTCTCTCTTGCTACCAAGCTCGGAAATGGCTGTTCCACACGCACAGCCTTGCTGGAAGAAATAGGAACTCTGTCTTGCCCGCAAATCCCATGAGATTTCTCATCAAGCAGTGGAAAAGTCTGATCTTCCAATAGTACACAGACTTCTTCTTTAAATGGAAGTCTCCATCCGTCAAGACCATTCATCTGTTTGTGCATTGTCCATTTCTCGATTGGTACCGTAGGCCAAATCATACCCGTCATCGTATCCAATACGATACTCGGATGAGAAGAGAATCTGAACCATCGAGGAACACCAGAACTTTGATTACAAAGCCGAGAAAATCTTTGTTCAAACATATTCTGCTGTTGTTGGTTTTCTTGTAGATACTCTCGTTCTCTCTTTAGAACCTGCAGCAAATCATTTCTTTTTTGCGCTCGTCCAGATTCTTCCAAAATACATGCTAGTAGTGCACGATGAACATAAAATTGTTGAACACGCATATCTCCTCCAAAAGATTTAGCTTGTTTATTCGGTTTTTATTAGGGGCTTTGCTTTGCACTCCCCTTGAACATTTTTCAATCCAGGTAACCAAACGGCACAAATATTCTCTCCAGTGCCCCCTATCTTTCTATGTATACTGCTTCGATAGGCTTCTCCAATTTCTGGAGACAGTAATTGGGCCTTTTTTGAACGTTGAGAACAATTAAACAAGCGTAATACGACCCTAAGACCTCGAATCTCGTCTTCAGATACTTCTCTTTGCTCTTCTTCACACATATGGCAAAGCAGCTCCCAAAACTCAACCAAATTATTCCACGAACCACACCGACTTACAATAGAAAGGCGATTCTCATTGCTCCGATCCGTTTTACTACAAAATAATTTCGTAATATTCTTTGATGCTTCCATACACCACCCTTCAAACCATACGACATCCGCATCCCAAACATGATCAACCAACGTCTCTTGATTGGAGTACAGTTCTTCAATTTCATTTTCCAATTCTTGATTCTTTTCAAGGGAATCTTGATAACGACTGCGAAGAGATACAAGCTCCTCTTCTAAATTTTTTTGCTCACTTTTTCGATGTGCAAGATCTTGGTGCAATTCTTTCACCATTAAAAAAAGTTCCTGTATGTCTACTCCGAGATCTATATCTAGGGTAACCTTTGTGTTCATCTTTCACACTCCATCTCTTTGGGTTGAAAAGTGTAACGATATCTTCATGGCATGTTCAAGGGATTTTTATATAGAATTTCGTAGATTCTACTACACATGAAAAGATTGAGAGACAAAATCTCCTTGACTCCATCCCAAGATCAAGCAGTATCGGAATGGAATTACTGACG
>NYTD01000114.1 GCA_002683315.1 Deltaproteobacteria bacterium
CATCACGCAATCCATCACATCTCTTTGGGATGGCACTCCTTTATCACAAGCCGATGTTGTTCATGTTCATATACATGAACATGATACTTTTATACAGGTCGAAATTGATGCCCCATACTATAAAGACCCTGCCCCTAATACTCCTCCTTCCAGTTTTTGGAGCTTGTGGGATTATGAAGTCGTAGAAGTATTTTTTGTTGGAAAGAACGGTCAATATCTAGAAGCAGAATTTGGCCCACACGGACATCATCTTTTACTCTGGCTCAGCGCCCCTCGTACAATAGAGAAAAAACATCTTCCTGTAGAGTTTACAGCAACCATAGAAATCGATCGTTGGAAAGGTTTCGCAAAGATATCTCGTACTATTCTTCCTTCTCAGATTGAAAGGTGGAATCTTTTTTCTATTCATGGAACAAATGAAAATCGACAATATCAGTGTATGTCCCCACTAAATACATCCAAACCTGATTTTCACCTCCCGCAGAAATTCCCCCTATACCCAAATACGATATGAAACGATCATTTCTATGCTCTTTCATCATCTTTTCCATCTTGAGTGCATGCACTACCGATAAAAATACAGATAATGCAAAAGATTCAGGAGACGATCTTGATACAGGAGACACCGGAGTAGAACCAGCCATACCCGAAGAATTTTGGACTGAAGGTACAGATCTTCCCGAACGCACCCCACAAGAACATGAATCTTCATCCTATGCATTGTCTGGTATTCATCCTCGCATTGACGATATACTCGTTCTCAGTTCGGCAGATAGCAATGGTAAAAGCTATTGGGAACATCAACCTCAAGTAGCTCTAAGCTATAGCCCTATCCAAGGGATTCTAACCTATAGTTATGAACACTTTACAAAACGTCCTCGCTCTCAAGCCGATAGCGATGGATATCTCATCGAATTGTGATCATAAAAGCACTCAAACATCATCATCGAGGAGAGGTCTTGAAGCTCTTGCTTTCGGATCTTCCCTCCAATTTATTTTTGGTGGACTTACTGTTTCAACGAGGAATCAATTCTTCAAGCTACGAGCACTGGTTGGGTGTTTTCCAAGAAAAGAAGATTGTTGCAATCTCTGTATCGTTTGGTAGTGTTTCAAAATCGCAAAAATCCAGACTTATCGTAGCCTTTGGTAATCCGAAAGCTTGTACAAGACTTGGGCAACAAGAATCTTCCCAAGGTGGAACAGAAATGATTATTGGAGATAGAACGTCCAGTGATGCTCTATACACACAATGGAGACAGTCTGCACAACTCGTTTATGATCAACGACTGTATGTCTGTCATGCTGTACCCAACCAAGAAACAATTCCCATCAGATTTGCAACAACGAAAGACATAGACATCATATATCAATATTCTGCTCAGATGGTCATAGAAGACTTAAAATATGATCCTCGCATTCTTCATCCACAGAGATTTCATACTTCCATTCAATCAAAAATAGAAAGAAACAAATGCATTGTTGCTGAACATAATGGCGAGATATGCTATATTATAGACATTGGAACACATTTTCGACTTGGCTGTCAGCTTGGTGGAACGTTTGTCCCCCCCAAATTTCGAGGCAAAGGATTCTCCACAAAAGCCACCGCTGCTGTATGTACACTCATGCTTTCTTCGTGTGATTGTGTCACACTTCATGTACATGAACAAAATATTCCTGCTATTCGATGCTATGAACGCGTTGGATTTCTAGCCTCTACTCCCTTTCGATTGATCTCCTTCCTAGGAACCAACCATGCCCAGTAAAAAAAGAACACGCCGTAAGAAAAAAAATGAAGAGCTAAACAACCTCGCTGAAACACTAAAATCATACGGTTTACGAGACAAAGATGCAAAGAAACAAAGTGGAAAACACCGTGGCCCTCCCAAAGCACGATCTGTTCGCGAACATGGTGATCCTCGCTTTGCCCCCATCATCGCTGCGGCACTTTCCAAGCAGGGCTCTGTAAAACGAGCGACACACAGCTTTCATACATATCCTGCAGGAATGCACCCTGATTGTGCACGTATGATTATCGATGCCTGCCCAGGATCAGTACACGATCCTTTTTGTGGTGGAGGAACAGTCCTCGTAGAAGCTGTTCTAGCCGGAAGACAAGTCTCCGGATCAGATTTATCCCCCATTGCGCTTCTTGTATCCAATGCTCGAACGGCTGGACCAGAACTTGCCACTCCTCTCCGCTCTGCAGCTCGAAAAATTGCAGCACAAGCACAACTTCGTATCGATGTAGATGTTCATGAAGATCTCAACAACTGGTATGAACCACATGTAGCACAAGAACTGGGTCGAATCCGTGATGAAATCCCCAAATATGCACAAGAGGTTCAACCTCTGCTAAGAGCTGTATTCTCATCCATCATCGTTAAAAGTAGCTATCGAAAATCGGACACCACCAATCACCGTGAACCTCATCATCGACCTGTAGGAACCACCGCTGTTCTCTTTCACAAGAAAGCACGAGAACTCGGAAGAATGCTTGAAAATATGCCTTCATCTCAGCCACATATCTTCGAAGGAAATGCATGTACGCAGATTCCACCAGAACCTGTCGATCTTATCTTAACTTCTCCTCCCTATCCTGGTGTGTACGACTATCTTCCACTACAGCAATTGCGGTACCTTTGGCTTGGAATCGAAAATGCAAAGGTCGCACAAGAGATAGGAAGTCGTCGAAGTTTCCGTGCACAAGGGAGACAAGAAGCACTAAAAGAATGGCAGGAGAGAACGGATGAATGGATCAAAACCCAAACATCCAACCTCACCCCACAAGGAAAATTCGCCATTATTGTTGGAGATGGATTGGTTGGAGGAAAACTTGTCGACACCTTATTCCCTACTGTTGAATCTCTCAAACGATGTGGTATGAAGGTTGTGGCAAGAGCCAGTGCTGACCGCCCAGATCATGCTCGAGGAGCAATTCGTATTGAGCATCTTGTTTTGGCTGAACGAGAAGGATAATCAATGCTCGACGCCCTTCGCGCCAAGCTAGAAAACGCTGGACTTGAGATTATCGATATCAGTCTCAGTAGATTGGTGGTTCGCTCTAACGATCATGAAGCCGAACTATCTTTGCATAACCTTTATCGTATGATTATGACATCTCCAAGAGAGAACCACGATAAGCAACTGCAACATTTCACACAGCAGGTATATGACCAACTTCATGTACACAATAACCCAAAAATCTTATATCCACTTCTTGCCCAAGATACTCCAGATCCTCGTATACATTCCCCATGGAGTGCTCCCCTCATCCCCAATCTCCTCAAGCTCGTACTCTGCTTTGAACAAGGAGAGAGAATGAAACTGCTCTCCCCTATGGATATCGTCCGTTCTGGTCGATCTATGAAGGATCTCAAAAAAGAAGCGATGGAGAACCTTTTTCGTATCAGTTCTTCCCATAAACCTAAATTAGATTCTCTTGGACAATACCGATTTGAGATTGGAGATGGATATGATGCCAGCCGATTTCTTATGATCCGATACTGGTTTGAGAAACAAGAAATTTGGGTTGCTCTTCCTTCTCGTGACAGCCTATGGGTTAGAACAAGCCCCCCTGATCAACAAGCCACTTCCGCACTAAAAGATTCTTTCGAAACATTACCATATCCTTTACTAGAACGTTGGATTCAACTTCCACAAGATACAAAAGACCCACAACAACAGGAGAACTCATGAGTCTTCTCTCTACTGCCATTCATGCCGTTCAACAAGCCCAAAAAGCCTGTATTAACGTACAAAAAACCCTGATCACTTCCGTCTCTAAAGAAGATCGTTCGCCAGTTACAGTCGCTGATTTCGCGGCGCAATCGATCGTCAGTATGATTCTTCAAGAGTACAATGCAGATATTTCTCTTGTTGGTGAAGAAGACGCACAGTTATTACGTGAAAACGAAGAATTAAAACAAAAGGTCTGTGCAGTCGTGGCACATGTTATGCCAGAAAAAACCGAGAACGAAATTCTCACTGCTATTGATCGAGGAACCCACGAAGGAGGCTCAAAGGGTACTTTTTGGGTTCTTGATCCAATCGACGGAACAAAAGGGTTTTTACGAAAGCAGCAATATGCCATTGCTCTTGGGCTTGTCGAAAATGGAGAAGTAACACTTGGGATTCTCGGATGCCCCAATCTTCCACGAGATCTAAACGAACCCAATATCGATATCGGTTCTCTATTTTTTGCAACCAAAGGAGGAGGAAGTTTTCGCTGGATCGCTTCCGGTAAAAGCACCCCCATCTATGTATCACAAGAACCTTTTCGCTTTTGCGAATCTGTTGAGAAAGCGCATTCATCACATAGTCGCGCACAAAAAATTGCCGATATAGTTGGGATAACAGACCCACCAATACGAATGGATAGTCAATGTAAATATGCCTTGGTTGCACAAGGACAAGCTGCAGCCTATCTTCGCCTCACCAAAGGTGGATATGTCGAAAAAATTTGGGACCATGCTGCTGGTGCCATCATCATCACGGAAGCGGGTGGAATGGTGACTGATTTACACGGAAAACCGTTGGACTTTTCCAAAGGGAGAAAACTCTCCTCCAATAAAGGTATTATCGCTTCTTCTGGAGGGGAACTTCACCAAGAACTGGTTCAAGCATATACTCAAACAGATTCATGATGTAGACTCATATACAAAAATCATATACATTATCTTGGTTATGAACCCACCAACGAAGGAAAGATTGTGATTACCCGACTTGATCATATCGCCATTGCTGTCACAGACATCGAAAAGGCCATTATCCGCTTTCTAGATGATTTTGGATTGGATTACAAAGGAAGAGAATCTGTACATTCCGCACAGACAGAAACTGCCTTTTTTCCGATTTCAGGAACGCAGATCGAACTCATTCATCCACTTGATGGAATGGGTCCTGTCAAAAAACATCTTGAAAAAAGAGGCCCTGGACTTCATCATATATGCTTTGAAACAGACAATATAGAGGAAGACTTTCTGCGCTTACGCGAAAAAGGTTATCGATTTCTTTCTACAGCACCACAGCCTGGTGCGCACAATACAAAGGTATTGTTTATTCACCCCAAAAGCACAGGTGGAATTCTCATCGAACTTGCGGAGCACCCACAATGATGGCCTACGGTGAAAGCACAACACTTGCAGAAAGAAAAAAAAGAGCAGCCAAAAGAATGATTCTTGGATTTATAGGAACAGACATCCCTCAAGAGATTCATTCGTTTGTACATCGCGCGGCACCAGCCGGATATATTCTCTTCTCTCGCAATATCGAAGAACCACAACAAATTCTCTCTTTGAATACCAAACTCAAAGAATTACACAAAAATACCCATCGTCCGCTCATTTCTGTCGATCAAGAAGGGGGTAGAGTCCGTAGAATTCGTGAAACAGGTTGGCCGGCCATGCGATACGTTGGCAATATAAATGATCCTCAAATGACCAAAGACATCGCAAAAGGAATCACAAATGAGCTTCTCGCACTTGGATTCAATACCAACTGGGCTCCTGTAACAGATGTAGATTCGAACCCAGCTAACCCTGTTATCGGAGATCGTTCTTTTGGTCGATCTCCTGAAATCTGCTCAGAACATGTTCAAATCTTCTTAGAGACCATGCATGAATGCGGAATGCTTGGATGTCTGAAGCACTTTCCCGGACACGGTGACACCGATATTGACTCCCATTTGGCTCTACCCACAGTCGAGAAAGAACGTCCGGACTTAGAAGCTTGTGAGTTGTATCCATTCGCTAAAAATATCAAAACAACCCATATCGTGATGACTGCACACGTGATGTTTCCCGCATTCGATGAACAATATCCCGCCACCATGTCCAAATCGATCATTCAAGACGTCTTACGTGAACGATTTTCCTATAATGGTATCGTTGTTTCCGACGATATGGAGATGAAAGCTGTTCGAGGCCGATGGCCTCTCCAACAACAATTAGACTTATCTTGCAAAGCAGGTGTTGATCTATTTTTGTTCTGTAAAGAAGCTGCACTTCAAGAAGAAGCATTTGAAACATTGGTACATCTACAAGAGAATGACCCCATACATGACCGACTCGCTATCGCATCCGAAAAACGCCTTGATACATTACAACAATACCTTATTCATACTCCTCATATTTCCTTTTCACATGTTGGAAAAGAAGAGTATACCATTTTAAGTGAATCTGTGATTCGCCGTGGTCAATCTTAGGAGCTTTCATGTTGTGGATTTTTTTTCTGTTTGGATGTCTAAAACAACCTCTACCATGTTCGCCAACATTATATGCTCCACCTGAAACGTTTCAAGTTGCATGGATATCTCCTGTTGAAAAATCCGTATGGAGTAATGAAACCATCGAAGTTGTTCCAATGAAAGATCTCCGATTGTGGGTGCATGAAAACAAAGCAAGTTCTTCCGATGTTCTTGCATATCTGGGCATGCGATCTGCAAAAGCAAAAGATATAGAAGCCGTTAATTACAAAATTACAGTGTTTGATGTCCATCGAGACACGCTTTGTCGCCCCATCAAAGGTGCGGAACCAGGAAAGGTTCAGTCCAATGTTGCCATATGCCTTGAAAAAGATCAACGAGCAAAAAGCTGGACGCACAGACATGGATATACTGGTTGTGGATATGCTATCAACAGTAAGACCCAAAAAAGGAGTCTGGACATATATCGTATTCGTTGGATGGATGCTTCTACAATGGGGTTTTGTGTCTTTCCTCTGGCACGATTTCTTGATGGAGCATAAACCCTCTCACTCTATATGCGCACAAACAACACAACGCTCTTTTTCTTCAGAATTCACAGGAAAAGATGAAACAGATGAAGCATGCATCATGCGTAGACGTGTTTGATCAGTACATGACTCATCAAAGTTATTATTGATCAACATAAATCGATCCTCACGAATCGTGTCTATTACACCAAAATCATACCCTTCAGTGAGAAATATATGCTGTGCTTTGTTGGGGATCTTTGATCCAAATAGCCACCCCTGAGCCAGTTTTTGAGTTGGTGTTCCGTGCATCCATTCTCTCCGAATGAATTCAGCAACACTATGATCAGAAGATATCTGACAAAGTTCTTGATTACGATACAGGTACAATCTACAGTTTCCGATAGACAACCACATCGCTTTTCCTTGAAAGATCCAAAGAACGACAAATGACACTCCCATCAAGGGAAGATTTCGCTGTTTTATGGTTGTGCGTATTTCCTGATGACCTTGCTCTACAAACTGTTTGAGATGTTGCACATCAAATTCGGGCACTCCCAACAGATACAACTGGCGAAAAAGAAGAACGGCAAGTTCTACGGCAAGTCGATCATTTTTCAACCCACTCATTCCATCAGCAATCATGCATATGGAACCATGCTCTTTTGTCTTTATTTTTTGTTCTCCTATCGAGTTATTAAAATGCATTATCCCATTATTTGCCACAATATAACGTTGTGCACCTAAGGAACGAGGTGTATCACAATGATGAAAGACTTTGAGACTCATGATATCAATGCCCGGTATAATGGAGTTTCCAAAAGAATACTTTCTGCCTGTTTCCAGATGGGTGTTTTGTGAAAATAGACACCAAAAACTTGATTACCAACAAGTATCTCGTCTCCCGATAATATCGATTTTTTACGATTGGGCGTACTTAAACTCAACACCTGCTCTCCTCTTCGGATAAATGCAGGATACTTCTTTTGCAAAATGCATAATGATGGATCTCCTTTTAAATCAAGCAAAGCATGCTCTGGGCCTACCATGATAGAGTATGTGCTAATAGAGGACTTCGAAACGGAAGAATCTCGAAATGGCAAACGTTCTTGCTGTACAAATTCTGGTCTCCAAACAATATTACTATTGTCATTCCCATTTGGAAGCGGTATTTCACACTTTTGATCACGCCCTATTTTATAGGAAGCACCATATGATAGCTTGATTGAAGTCGGTTCAAGCCTAACTTCTCCAAGATATGGCCAATTTTTTTGCGTGGCAAAAGGATGAGCATGAAATGAAAAGAGAAGTCCACTACTATTAATTTGCATACCATTTTTTAGCTCAATCTCTTTATTTGCAGCAAGAATCATATCATCTACAAAACAAGGTGGTCGAAGACTCTTAAAATATATTGATGCTCCTTGCACACGAAATACAGCCAATGCTTTTTCTTTATTGGTATTTACCTCATATCCTCGATGAAGATATAGATTATATCCTTCCATCCACTGTGAGAAACGATTCTTTTGAAATAAAAATCCGCTCTTTTGAAGCTGGATATTAGAAAGGGATAATTGCAATGTTTCCGTCGCTACATTGAGCATCATAGACTTATCAAGCGTTCGACGATTCAATTCATATGTCTCAAACAAGAACGTCATAAGAATTCGGTCTCGGTATACAAGCTGACGACGATTGAGAAAATTGGGTACAGGTCTCAATCCTAAGTATTCGTATGCTGGATTTGTACGAAAAGAAAGTTCTCCGTGCTCATTTTGAGAAATTTGTAATGCACAAGGAATTTGTAATTTCTCCATCCGCTTCGTATCAAGAGGATGAGCACCCAGTGTCCATGCGATCTGATCGTTGTACAAAACACCCAAGTCTTGAAACGTATCTGACTGTGCCGCTATGTGTGCCTTGATATCAACAAGAGGAAGAGACTCTTCCGTTTCTTTATGCCGGTTATCAAATAAACCGATGGCAAACTCATTTTCTTGCAACTCTAACTGCAATCCATTGTGACCATCGGGAGAAAATCCAAACCGAACGTTGGTATCAAATCTTTGTGCGATATTGCGGTCGCGAATCAAAGAAAAATACAGCGGAGATATAATATCTAGGCACTGGGCATACCATGCCCTACTAATGCGTGAATAGTCTTGCTCATTCAAAAATATGATAACTTCACTTGCCGGTAACTCTCTTCCAGAAAAAGCCAAAATACTATGAATCAATCCATTTTTGCTTCCGCTTTTCCAAATTAGTTCTGGTTGAGCAACAATATCACCACTTGAACGATAAATCGTAATTCGGTTTGCAAAATACTTTAGCTCAGGACGACCTGAAAATGGATGACGAGTTGATGACTCAAAGAGACTACGAAAAAAATTAGACATAATAGTGGAAAACGAAGTAGACGTACTCCTCTTTATTCACATTGAAATCAGAGTACAATTGAATTTTACATTTCAATCCTCTATCGCACAAAAAACAATATCTTTTCACACTTTGAACGTCCTCCAAAACACCGTTACTCCAAGGAGAATATCGCAGAATTCTTTTCGTTTTCCATACACTCCACTTCAATCGCTTTAACACGGCCTGCATGATCTTTATCGTTATTCAGAAGTCGATTCAACTCATCACACACAAGCTGGGCAAAACATTCAGCACCAACAGCATTCACCACTCGAAGCTGAATCAGGCCTTTTTGCTCTAACTCGTGAAATAGAGATAATTCCGGATCATCATGCGCTATGATTGTCGTGTGATCAAAAAGATAGGACAATCGTTCTTTGACACCATTGTTAGAAAAACATCCAAAATCACAAACCCAATTGCGTTCATCAAGTTCTCCAGCAAAAGTAACCCGAAAAGACAATGCATAGCCGTGAAGAAATCTACAATGAGAATGTACTGCTCTCCATTGTCTGAATGTGCAGCTATATCCGGAAAAAAGTTTGGTCGATCGATACATCATAGCCTCAAAAACAAAAAATATTGTTGTTCATCCCAATGGTATATATCTCTTCGTGAACCTCTGTAGAGATCATTTCTCTTTGTGTCCATGTTTCGATCAATGTGCAAATCGAAAGTTCTTTATTCCCTGTTTCTTTTGATACAATTAAAATCTCTTCCAATATATCCATAAAGAAAGATGGTGAGTGATGAATTTGCTCATCTCCATTTTCATGATGATCATAGATGTCGCACAAAAATTTTGTAATATTTCGCGGATACAACCAACCATCCTCTACCTGTCCCAACATCACGGGATTATCAAAATTCCCGGTACATCCATGTTTGGTTTCACTACTACGCGCTACAAAGTTGGCAAAACCTTCTTTAAATGCAATATGTGGCTCTTGAGGAGATGTAGCAGACCAATTGGCAAAAGGTTCACCATCAAACCAATAGCTTCCCCCCCATGCCCGCAAAGAAAGAACATGACCATACTCATGCATGATTTTATTTCCTTTAATCCATCCGGTTGTATTCTCAGGGATATGAACGGTACTCGGCCCTGTCGTTCTCCCAAAAGTATCCAAAGATGTTGGTACAATTATGGAAAGAGGAGCAAAATCATCTGTAAAAAATGACGCACCACCAAGTCCATGCCAGATAAATGTAAGTTCCATCAAACTGGCAAAGTGATTGGCTGAATGAGCATGATTATTGGGTTCTCCCGCATCAAAACCTTCAGGTTGGAAAAGAAGATTGGGAAGTATGATTCCTTTTCCTTGCTCTATGCTCGGTTGTATCGGATGTTCCAATGCATAGATCCCTTGATCGTTTTCAAACTGAAAACATACATCTTGCGTGCAATGAGATAAAAAGAAAACAACACGGTATACACCATCGTTATGAACAGAAAGAGAGTATGACCCGTCATGACGAACATATGCTGAATCTTCTTTTTTTCCAGTTTGGTCCAATGCTTGAACTTCAATCCCCCATGCTCCCAAAGGATTTTCAAGGCAATTCTCTCTGGCATATGAACAACGAGAGCCATTCTCTCCGTCTATATCTTTTCTCCAAGTGAAATGTCCTATTTCACGCAAATCAGGATAGTACAACCCTCCTTCAATCGAAAAGTCATTTGCTGTAGATACCCCTTCTTCTAACAAAATCCCCTTCTGGTAGACTACTGGTGTACAAGAAAACCAAAAAATCATCCTTCCTCCGCAATAAGATCTTGCTTTCTCATCCACTGAATCGTGTAATGCAATCGTTCTACATCTCCATCCCACTCTTGTTCAAGCTCACCGACTGTACTTGGGATCCGAGCATGAATCCAACGTACTCTGTCTTTTTGGACCCATTCTCGAAGCCCAGATAATATCGGATAATCAACACCTGTTGTGCTCCAAAAATGATAAAAATCTGTGTGCCGTAATGCAGTGCTCTTTGTGAGCCAGTGCGTTGGATAATGAGAGAAGGTTTCGCTATAATCCATTTCCATTATGTTTTCAGCCTTTTCAGCAGGAACGTAGTTTTGCTTAAGCTTGTCCCAAACTTCTTCCAGTTGTGCAATCACAACTGGAGAATGATACAAGGACAAAAATCTTTTTCGAGCGGCTTGCCCCAAACGTTCACAGCGCTCAGGATCTGTAAACAAAGAGAACAGCTCTGTACGAAGCACAGCATTATCCAAAGCAAGACTCTGTGCGAGCTGACGATGAAGTCTCCCTGCATCTAAGAGAGGTGATAGCTCACTCATCGATGGGGTTTTCACCCAACTGGTTGGGATGCGCACTCCAACATCATTGGAACATAGCTCTTTATATCCATTATAGTCGGAAACCAAAAGAGGCAGTCCTGCACTCATTCCTTCCAAGAGGCTCAGACCAAAGGTCTCTTGTGGGTTATCTGCGACAGAAACAAAGAAGTCTGCTGCTCGAAACAACCCTTTCTTGAGCCCCTCAGCTGGACTTTGATAAATGAGAACTTTGTCTTGAATCTTCAGAGCTTTTATCCATAGCTTCAACATCGCAAAATAATCTTCACTTTGAACATTTCCCGCCAAAATAAGGATTGCGTTTTGCGGCATCAAACGCATTGCTTGAAGAAGTGGGACAAGATCCATTTTGTCATAGTCTGAAAACCGTCCCATACACAAAGCGATACGAGCATCCTTAGGAATTTTCAGCTTCGCACGCACCTTATTTTTGGGAACAGAAATGGCAATATCTTCCATCCCCAATGGAACAACGATTCTCTGGATGGGGGTACACACTCTATCCTGTTTCCGGGCAGTTTCTTTCAGTTGATATTCAAGAACCTCTTTTCCTGGAGTAGAAGAGCATAAAATAGCATCACAAGAAGAAAAACCACCCAGGTGAAATCTTCCATAAGAAGAGAGAGAATCACAGTAGCTCAAAGAATGAATAAATGCTGTGATCGGAGTATTCCCGTAACGGTTCCGTATATACGAAAAATCATGCGCATGCAGCAGCTGATCAGAAAAATGAAACACAGTATAGTCATTTTTTTGTAGCTGTTGAGGTAGATCTTCTCGAGCAAAAAAACACAATACACCATGAAATTGCGATATTACATCCGCATACGCCTCTCGAAAACGATACTCAAAATGACGGTCCACAAAGAAGAAGTGTAATTCGTCAAATGTAGAATAACGAATGAGTGATTGGATGAATCGATCATTCGCAATATTGATACCCAACAAACCCTCTTTTTTCGGTGGAAAAAAGGAGCTAAGCGTACCCCAAATTCTTTTTTTCACCTATGACTCCTTTTGTAACATGATGGTATGACGCACAGGTTTGAATCCAAGCATACGATCATATCTAAAAAAAACAATATCCAATGGCAATCTATAAAATGGATACTGCAGTCGAAATGGAAATTTTTTGTATCCGATCAGGTGTATATCCAAATCATCTTTTTGAAAGGGAACCCACCAATGAGAAATCTCCATTGGGGTTGTTCCTACAAATGTATTGTTTTGATAAATCTCTGCGCCACTCGGGAGTGAAAGGATCTCAACACGATGATGACAAGCAGAGAGGAAAAGGATAAATTTCAAAATAAAGGGGCTCATGGTACACTCATTCGTCGTATCTTCCCCAAAGGGAAGCTATGTTTGCATTATTTATATCCTCTATCCTATCTTGTGGACTTGATCGACAAGCGATTCGTCTCGAAGAACAAGAAAAATCAATGCTATATCAAAGTGCACAAAAATATTGGGAAGGGGTTCGATGGAACATTCCCAAAAGAGCGGCAGCTTTCTACGAGGACCCTCTTACACGAGCCAGAATGGAGAGTGGTATCCAAATGCCATACCAGAGGTTTACTGATATAAAAGTGCTTCACGTTGAGCTTGGAGAGAAACAAAATCAAGAAAACAATTCTCCCAAGGCTATTCGACGAAAAGGTACGGTTTATGTTCGGATGGAAGGATTTGGTACAGATAATGTTGTACGAAATGAAGAACAAAAACAAATCTGGTATAGAAATCTAAATGGTTGGTGGATTGAACACGAACGGGAAAATTAATCTTTTTTTGGGTCATATTATGACCTTTATCCAAAGCATGATTTGTCGGACTGTTTGTCATAGTGATAAATAAAATTCGAGGAATGGTTTATGGATGAAACCCAAAGATTACATGCTATTTTACAAAAACGATTTGGCTTTGACTCTTTTCGTGGAGCTCAACTTGATATCGTGCAGCATATTACACTCGGTCATGACGCAATGGTCGTTATGCCCACAGGAGCTGGTAAATCACTATGCTATCAACTACCCGCTCTTGCTCGAGGAGGCGTTACAATTGTTGTATCTCCCCTTCTCGCACTCATGAAAGATCAAGTTGATTTTCTATGTAATCTTGACATCCGAGCGACATACATCAATTCCTCTATCTCTACAACAGAAAGAAAAGAGAGACTCTTGGGTGTTCTCTCAGGTCAATACGAGCTCCTATACGTCGCCCCTGAACGTTTTTCCCCTTCCTTCATCTCTTCAATTCGAAAAGCAGATCTACGTCTGTTTGCCATTGACGAAGCGCACTGCCTCTCTCAATGGGGACATGATTTCCGTCCGGACTATCTCCAGCTTGGAAAAGTACGAAAAGAACTTGGCAATATTCCCACCATCGCTCTTACTGCTACAGCAACGCCCAAGGTACAAGATGACATCGCCCGAGTCCTTGGACTAGAAGAATCAAAACGATTCATTACTGGATTCGATCGAAACAATCTTTTATTGCGTGTACAAAGTGTAAATAGAAACGCAGACAAAGTCCAAGCCGTTATCGATCAGATTCGAAGTAACAGGGGGTGTACACTTATTTATTGCGCGACCAGAAAGAGCGTAGAACGTGTCACACTTGCGTTGCGAGAACGTGGAGTACAAGCTGCAATGTATCATGCAGGCCTTAGTATGGAAGAACGCTCACAAGTTCAAGATGGATTTATGGGTGATCAGTATCCAATTGTTGTTGCTACCAATGCTTTTGGAATGGGAGTCGACAAAAAAGATGTTCGCAACATTGTTCATTGGGAATTTCCGGGAACTGTGGAAGCCTACTATCAAGAAATTGGGCGTGCAGGAAGAGATGGAAAAGATTCTCACGTGCTGTTGCTCTATCGCGATTCTGATCGATACATCCAAGATTTCTTTGTTCGGAGTGCCCACCCTCCCGTAGAAGATGTTCATGCAACGTGGAATGCACTGGAAAGCCACTCAGACAACCCATTGTGGATCAGTCTTGAAGATCTGGCAGAATTTATACCTGACGGTGGAAATGCACGTGTCGCTGGTTCATGCCTCACCATCTTGCAAAGATTTCAATACATTCGTAGAATTCCGCCGTCTCAGCGAGAAGGACGAGTTTCACTGCGCGGCGGTCCTCCATCTACTGCTCCAAAAGGAATCCGAGGCATCGTATATGAGTCTATCTTCAAGCAGCTCAACGGAAATTTCGATATGATCCTTCGCGTTCGTTTGGATGTTGCTTCTAGAGGTCTTGGCATCACAAGGGATCAACTTGTAGCCAGTTTACGAGCTCTTGATGAACGAGGCTATCTCGTTTGGAATCCTCCAGATTTAGTGGGCGGAATAGAAAGACTCAAAGTAGGAGAGGCTTTGGTTATTGATGAGGAAGCCATACAAAAGCGCCGAGAGCAAGAGCTAAAAAAAGTAAGTCTCATGCAATCATATGCGCGCTCTAATTGTCGAAGACGATTTCTGATAGAGTATTTTGGTCAGAAAGCTCCTTGGGACCGATGCGGAACGTGTGATGAATGCCAAAAACACCAAAAAGACTTTGCTCCAATAACACAAGAGCAGCAAGAAGAGATCTCCAAACTACTTGCTTGTCTCGCCCGTATGGCACAAAGGGTTCGTGGTACATCTTTCTCTCCAACCCTAATCGCTCAAGTTGCACGAGGCTCAAATAACGCTCGAGTTCGATCTTTTTATTTTCAGAGTATCAGTACATTTGGGATACTCAAAGGAATCCCTGAAGCACATCTCATTCATCTAATCAAAGAACTTGCTCATGCAGGAGCACTAAAAGAGGCCTTTGTCACACGTCAAATCAACGGAAGAGAAGTTACCTATCCCGAATTTGGTCTTACCGATCTGGGATGGAAGCTTATGAATCGACAAATCTCTGATTTTCAGATTTGCTATCCTGAAATAAAGAAGAAACGTAGCAAAAAGAAAAAAAAGAATTCTATTCCCTCGCCGCAAACGACCGAAGCCAAAGATCTTGCCTCAATCCTTCGAACGTTACGTGCTCAGTTGGGTAAAAAGCATGATCTGCCCAATTACCAAATCATGAACAATCGAACCATTGATGAGCTCGTGCAAAAACGTCCACACAACAAGGAGGCTCTCTTAAAAGTTAATGGTATGGGCCCACAAAAAGTACGACGATTTGGGCATCCCATATTAGAGACCATTCGGAACTATGGCAAGTAACACCACTGAATCTTGCATCAAAAGAAGCAATACGTCATATTGTATCTTCAAGGAGAGTCTATGCCATCACCGTTTCCCAATGCCACACATAACATTCGAGGAAAAACTCAGTGCCTCATTCATGAATCACAAGTCCTCAAAGGAAATATTTGGAATGACCCACATGTACGAGATGTGTGGGTACATCTTCCCAATGGATATGAATCAACAAAGTCCTATCCACTTGTTGTCTTGCTCCCCGCATTTGCAGGAACAGGAGAAGGACTTCTTGCTCGTTCACTGACAAGCTCTTCTATCTTTCATAAAATCGATCAATGGATTGCACAAGGAACATGTGCTCCGTTTGTCTGTCTACTTCCCGATTGCATGACGTATCTGGGTGGATCTCAGTTTTTGGATTCTCCAGCCATCGGAAACTACGCACAATACATCACAAAAGAATTAATCCCTTTTGCAAAAGAACAATATCATATATCCAATGTAGCCATTATGGGTCATTCTAGTGGAGGATATGGAGCTCTTCACTTGGCGATGAGCAATCCAGAGTTGTTTTCTGCTGTTGCATGTCATGCTGGAGATATGGGATTTTCCCATGCCTATTCTGCCGATCTTCTCCCTGCGATTATGGCCATTCATCAAGCTGGAGATCCCAAAACATTTCTGGAAGGTTTTTGGAAGAAAAGACGTTTTGCACCCGCTGAATTTTCTGCGTTCAACATGTTGTGTATGTCTGCTGCATATGATCCAGACATAGAAAATAAAAACTTTCCAGCAAAACTCCCTTTTGACTATAACGAAGGTATCATCGATTTCGACCGATTCCGATCATGGGAACGCTTTGATCCTCTCAACCTTATCGAGGAACCGCAAAAACAAGAAGCACTCAAAAATCTAAAGTACCTATACATCGAATGTGGTTCACAAGACGAATACCTTCTTGCGTTTGGTGCACGTCGATTTTCAGACAAATTGAAGCACTACCATGTTCCACACACCTACACAGAATTTGAAGGTGGACATCGTGGTGGCTCGTTACGTTTCGTACACAGTATCCCCAATCTCGTTCAAGCATGCTCTTCTTAATTTTCGCATGTGCTCAAGAAGATGCCAAAGACTCTGTGATGTTATGCAACGGATTTACTGATCTCTGTGACAAAAGAATATCGGAAGCACTTTTTACGGGCACACATAATTCCATGTCATCGCAAGAAGAAGGTTGGCTTGGTCCCAACCACATATACTCGATCCCCACTCAACTCAATGATGGAATTCGAGCACTCAATATCGATACGTACTGGTGGGAAGAGGAAGCCTATATGTGTCACTCTTTTTGTGAAATAGGAGCACAACCTCTTTCCTATGCAAGTGATACCATCGCAGATTTTCTAGAACGAAATCCCAACAATGTAATTATCATCACCTTTCAGTCCACATTGAGCGCAGAAGAAACACTTCAGCCGTTCTATGATTCTGGACTCCAGTCTGAGCTATACCATCATGAAACGGGAACACAATGGCCCACAATACAAAACCTTATCAATGAGCAAAAAAGACTGTTGTTGTTTTCCAATCAAGATGGAGGACGTATGGAAGGATACATGTCTCAGTGGGAGCATTGGCTTGACAATCCATATTCCGCACAATCTGTAGATGACTTTGCCTGTATTCCCGATCGAGGAGACGAAAGCACGGCTACCCTCTACAACATCAACCACTTCTTGACCAATCCCATCGCTCTTCCCGAACTTGCCCAAGAGGCAAATGAAGAATCTGTCCTAACAGAACATATACAGCGCTGTATCTCTGAAACGAGTCTGAATCCCACTCAGCTGCTTGTCGACTTTTACAGCATTGGAAATCCTATGGATGTTGTGCACAACTATAATCTACAATAGGTCCTCTATTCTTTGCATTTCTGCAACACAAGCATATGTCCTGATATGTTAATACGAGTGCAATACAGATCTTGGAGTCTTTATGATTTTTTTATTACTGGCCTGCACTACAGAAGATTCAACTGAAAAAATCTGTCCAGAGGAAGTTCATGATTCGGCTATCATTATTGAACCATCAGAACCAGCGCAAGAACCCGAAGATTTTTCCATGTGGGAAAATGCTACACTTCGCATCGTCTCTCCGCTACCAGCACAGCGAATTGGAATCGGAGAAGAACAAGAATTCATCGCGACACTCATCAACCAAGAAGGAGATGAACTTCCATGGGAAGAAGTCGATATTCAATGGACAAGCGACATCGATGAATCATGGTCATTTGATGAATTTTCATTTGCTGATGCAAACCTTTCTCCTGGAGTACATCTCATCGAAGCGCACGCTGTATTACCCAACAATAATCGATTAACCTATGCTCTGGGTGGGATCAAAGTTCAACACCCCTATGCGGGTATCTATTCTGGAACCACCACCATAGATGCAACCGTAACCGACTGGAGTGGAAACGAGACTGTGGTAAGCTGTGCAGGTGCCGCAACACTTGTGGTTGATCTAGAGGGTAAAAAAGCAACAGGCAGCAGCGCCTGCATCCTACAACTTTTCGGCCAAGCCCAAGAGACCAGCTACGAATTCGATATCGATATCAATGAAAGTGATCTATCCGGTCTGGCCATCGCGGACTTTGGAATCGCACAGCGTGATTTCCCTCTTACCGGAACTGTATCGGAAACAAGTATGAGTGCAAACTGGGCAGATGTTGTATACGGTACCATCGATGTGGTTGGACAGTTAGACCTAATAAAGGTTTCGGACTAGATATCTCACTCTAGTACACCATCCCAAAGCCATACCCCCCTACTCTTTTGTGGTATCCCCAATCCTTGTTCAAGACAGATTTTTTGCTCTTGAGAGAGATTGCACTGGGAGCTTGTATATAAAATCACTGCACCCACGCCCATTCGTTGAATCGCTGCTTTGATGTTAGAAGAACAGGCAGAATCGTCCAAAACACGCATCAAGCGAGATATCTTTGGCTCGTTGCTTCGATAGCGAATCGGTGGTTCCATCGTGTGCAAGATGGGACGCCTGTGCAGCCAGTACTCTTTTACGTAGCCAAAAGAGCCCTTATCACAGTTCATGTTTTTGAGAAGCGGTAGCCCCAAAACAGCCCCTTTACCCCCAAGAAGAGTCTCTACTTCCAGATGATCAAATGCACTAGACGCCGATAAAGGTATCGGATGCCCACGCATTTCTTCTGTCTCCTGGATCCCCTCTTGTACGATGAATCCTCCAATCAAGATAGAAATAATGAGCGAATACCTACGTATCTGATGCAGACCTGCCGCGACACACAGTGCAAAACCAACAAAACCTCCCATCGCAAATCGATAGTAGCTTCCGCTCTGCGCCAAGATGGGGGCATAATGCGCAAGCCAAGAAACAGGTAGATAATACGTGTCATTTTCTATCTGTACACTTGGTCCCAAAGAGAAATGGACCATGTCCACAGCCGCGAGAATTCCCATCCTTCCGACACCACCACCAACGACTGCACCAATCAATCCCGCTTTGGGCCAAATCTCTCCTTGATATGGAATATGTGCCACTTGATTGTTGGCTACAGTTTTACTCGGCGCCTCCAATAGCGAAGACAACGTAGCCACATTATCCATGGAAGAATCGTCAGCACGACGAGGAGAGAAGAATTGCGGCTCATCACTGGAGAATCCTGCAGACTGATACGAATTCACCAGCAGTCCTCCTGCAATTGTTGCGGCAGCACAAAGAGACCAAGGGATCAATCGACGAATATTACTGAGTACTCGATACGCTCCCAGTACAGGTAATGCCACCAAACCAGTCAATATAACATTGGGAACGGCAAGTCCACCCAATACAACCACCAAGAACGTCCCTAACATTCCAGCCCATCGATGACGCTCAGACAAAAACACAAAACCCCACAGCAGTGCGATCGTACCGATAAATGACTGCTCAAATTGACCATTGGATAATGTTGTGCGAACCCATGGGTTCCATGCCATCAATGAACCAGCGACGATCGCCGAAATCCGAGATAGTCCAAGAACACGAATCGCAAAAAATCCACATGCCGCATTCCAAGAAAGTGCATAGCTCCACAATAAATTAATAGCAAGTACAGGCCCTACCAATGCACCAAGTGCGATGCTCGGCCACATCATTGGCCGGTATACAAGTCCATCGGGCCATCCGATATCATCTACGTATAGATCCCACAAAGAACCCATCTCCCACTCAACAACCCCAACAACCGTTCCTGCCAAATGCCCTTCTGTAAATTCTGTGATGGGCAACAACTCGCTCGGTTCTCGCATGGACGCTTGATTGAACCATACTCCCATCCAGCCCCAAGCATAGAAAAGCAACGCACAAAGCATAATATCAAAGCATATCTCTCTTGCTTTTTTACTCATACGTTATGCCCTTTGATTGATTGATTTAGAGCAATACACCAGCGATGGTCGCAGTCATAAACGCAGCGAGAGTTCCACCGATCATTGCTCGAACTCCCAGAGCGGCCACTTCCGAAATCCGATCAGGTGCAATCCCCCCAATTCCTCCTATCTGAATTCCGATGCTTGCAAAATTAGCAAATCCACAAAGTGCATACGAAGCAATGATTGCAGAACGTTGCGACAAAATAGGTTCCGCTTCATTCATAAGAGACCCCAAGTGTAAGTATGCGACGAATTCAGTCAGAACCAACTTTTCACCGAGCAGCATCCCTACAATTTGACACTCCTCCCATGGTACACCCATCAAAAAAGCAAAGGGAGAAAAGAACCATCCCAAAAGTAACTCAAGGCTCAATTGAGTTTCCCCAATGACAATAAAACCAAACATCCAATTGATCATTGCCATCAATCCAACAAAGGCCATCAACATCGCCAGAACATTCCATACCAGTGTCATTCCTTCAGAAGCACCACGAGCGGCTGCTTCAATAATATTCTTTGGGCCTTCTTCTTGTGTTTGTACAGCGAGAGGAGCATCTTCATCTTCCTTGATGTCTTCCATTGGCAACATGACCTTGGAAATAGCAAGTGCAGCTGGTGCCGACATAATGGATGCAGCAACCAAGTGACCAGCGATTCCCGGTATTCCTTTTCCCAAAATCCCCACATATGCAGCCATCACCCCACCAGCTACCGTTGCAAATCCTGCAGTCATCACGGCATGAAGCTCACTTCTCGTCATACTTTTTACATATGGCTTGATCACCAAAGGCGCTTCTGTTTGCCCAACAAAAATATTGGCTGCTGTCGATAGGCTCTCAGGACCTGTTGTTCCCATTGTTCTTTGCATAATCCATGCAATCACCGATACAATCCGTTGCATAATACCCAAATGATACAAAATGCTCATCAAACTAGAAAAGAAGATGATTGTCGGAAAAATGATCCAAAACGCAATATTTTTAAATGATGGGGCTACAGCACCAATAAATGTTTTGGAAGAAGTCTCGTTGGTCACAGGATTGACCATTTGCACCTCATGTGCCTCCATCGTGCCAAAAATAAATGTTGCTCCCTGTTCCGCAAAAGATAGCAATCTATCAACTGCATCACTCACGACACGAAAGAAGAATTCTTGAGATTGGGGATTGAGTACAATCACAGCAAAAACAAATTGAAGCCCTACGCCCCACAAAACAGTACGCCATGATATCCGCGAACGATTCTCTGAAAGTAGCCATGCAACAAAAATAAAAGCAACGATTCCGAACAAAGACATAAATTTTTGCATATTTATAAACGCTAATATCACGATCACTCCTCAAGAACGTATTGTGATGCTTTTCATAATATATTCTTTGATACCAAGGACCATTCTACAAAAAAAATCAAGAATACATAAATAATACTGGTCTAAAAACTGAACATTGCACAATGCATATATTTTTTTTCATTCTCAACAGTGACGAGGCAAATCATTTTTCTTGATTTTAGAGCACTATATCGAAGAGTTTGAATACTCATATTTCTATGACTACAGAAAAAATGCACAATCTTTTTTTCTGTGATAGTTTTATCGGGTATCCCATAAATAGGAGTCTAAGTCATGCCCCCACAATCTCGAGTTGGCGATGATGCACACTGTCCAGCTGATTCACACGGAAAACCTTGTTGTTCACACTCCGTAAAAGGCCCTGGAGTCAAGGGATCTACAAATATCTTGGTCAACGGAAAAGAACCATTACGCATCGGAGACCCCGGCGTACATTCAGCATGCTGCGGTCCAAACACATGGAAAGTGGCTGCTGGATCTTCTTCTGTTTTTTTTAATAATATTCCTGCTGCTCGTATTAAAGACAAAACCGTTCACTGTGGTGGTGTTGGTACACTTATTCAAGGCAGCGACAACGTAATTACTGGAGGCTAAATCATGGCAAACGTAACGGACCGGTTTGGAAAACCACGCTCAGGACAGATGTCAGGACTTGTTGAGGCCATTGTTATTGACAATGTAGACCCTGAACAACTCGGACGAGTTAAAGTTAAATATCCTATGCTCCCAGAAATGCCTGAGTCATATTGGGCGCGACTGGTTATGCCGATGGCAGGCAAAGAAAGAGGGTGGATGACCATCCCAGAGATCGATGACGAAGTTCTTGTCTCTTTTGTTCGTGGAGATATCCAAAATGCTATTATTGTTGGATCACTCTACAACGGAAAAGACACTCCACCCTATGCCAACGAAGATGAGGAAAACAACCTTCGCGTATTTCAATCTCGTTCAGGGCATAGACTGACATTCGACGACACCAAGGGTGAAGAAAGAGTGGAGCTCATTCTTCACAACGAGGAGATCAAAGTGATTTGGGACTCTGCGGAAAAAGTACTGTCTGTCTATTCTGGAAAAGACATTATCATTGAAGCCAAAGAAAAGTTTTCTCTAAAATGTACTGATTTTATGTTGGATGCATCCAACTCTGTAAACATTACGTCTGGCGCAGATACCACCATTGAAGCTGGTGCCAACCTGGCACAACAAGCTGGTGGAAACCTGACTCTGGAAGCCTCTTTAATCAAGCTTAACTAGGAGAATCCCATGTTCAGTGGAATGGTCGTTGGCATCATCAAAGACAATGTCGACCCCGAGAAAATGCATCGTGTCCTTGTTGAGTTCCCTGTGGAGAGCACAGACAAGAAATTAGAGAGTTACTGGTGTCGAATGATCAGCCCAATGGCTGGAAAAGATCGCGGTCTTGTGATCCTTCCCGACATCGGAACCGAAGTCATCATGGGTTTTGCATACAAGTCGAACAGTCCCTATGTATTGGGCGCAGTATACAATGGTGGAGAAGATAAGCCAGAACCATATAAAAATGACGACGAGAAGAATGACAAACGTGTCTTTTGGTCACGAAATGATCATATGGTCATCTTCGATGACACAGAAGGAAAGGAACGTGTAGATTTTGGAGCACAAGCTTCAGAACGACTTGATGTTACCAGTGGACCTATTCATCAGATTTTGGACTCATCCAAAATGATCATTACAGAATATTGTGAAAAAGATACTGAATGGGAAGCCAAAAAGACCATTTCCATCAAATGTAAAGACTTTGAATTAGAAGCATCCAACAGCATCACCATCACTTCCGGTGCAGAAACACAAACCAAAGCCGGAGGAAGCAAATCTGTCACTGCTGGTGGAAACCATACGTTAAACGGAAATCAAATTCACTTGAATGGTGGCAATGCCGCCAGTCCCAAAGAAGCACTCGAATTTCCAGAGCATAAGCATCCACCAACAAAATAGTTCTAACGTACTCCCGGGTAGCTTCGACCACTGAGGCAAAGATTGCGAAGATCTGAATCTGCAATGATCAAGCATTGCTTTTGTCCGTAGTATCGCATATCTGCATTGGTTATTAGCTCTGGATTTCCTTGGCAGAGATAACGCAGGTCTGCATTGGATATAAGTCCACACTGCTTTTGTCCATACATACGAAAGTCTGAGTTTGATATCAAACCATGAGATCCCTGACAATAATATCGAAGATCGGCACTGGATATTAAACCACACTGCTGCTGGCAATAATATCTCAGATCGGCATCTGATATAAGTCCACACGAATCAGCTTGCGCAGCATTCACACTCCACAACTGTGACTGTCCCCAATTCCCCATATATGTAAGCAGCAAGACTACAAATAAAATACAACGCTTCATGATTCACTCCTGTATATGAATATCAGTATATCGAAACGACTATATGTTCGTTTATATTTTCTTCAACGCATCATGCGTTGCAAGCCGCGTGCGTTCAATACGAGCCTGGTACTCACCAAAACTAAAAAAAGACACCCCAGAACGTGGAGATCGAACCACAATACTCCCTTCAAGACCCTCTTCTTTTTTTGCTCCACGACTTCGTTCTACAAGATGAACCATACTCTGTTGTGGATTCCTGATCTCTTTCCATCCTTTCGCCCCAATGCGATCGCCTGCGCCACCGTCGCAATATCGAACACCATCAATATATATCGACGAGAACAAATACGGAATAGAGCAGGAAGCCACGACAAAATCAGCCAGCGGACCACTTGTCTTAATCTGTGGAGTCCAATCCGATGTACACACACCTACTCCAAAAGGAATAGAGCCTTCTTCCAATCGATCTACCGCGATATCTTGTAATAAAGCCACGACCTTGTACAGAGAGAGCAAACCTCGCCAGACATATGGGTTCAATGAAAGCAGAGATATCGGTCTTCCTCGAAAAATCTCTTTCTCTATTTCTTGTGTCGATAATCCAGAGACCCACAATGCACCAACCAGCGCACCTGAAGACGTTCCACACACTCCATCCACTGGAATATTCGCTTCTTCCAAGGCGCGAAGAAATCCTATATGAGAGGCAAAGGCCAAAAAACCACTAGAAAGAATTACATCCACACATACTCCCCAAAAAAACAATAGATTCAGACATATGAAACAACTTATTTGGATTAGCATTTTTTGGTCACTCTTTCCCATGATTCCCGCTCTTTGGAGTGGAGGTATCGCGGGGAGTCCCTATACCGATCTGTATTTTTCGGTCTGGAGTTTGCACATTCCATGGATGGATGATGGAGATCCATGTTCAACATCATGGATTAATTATCCCGATGGACAGTCCATATACAGCAGTGCCTACGTCAAATCTATTTTTGCTTGGATTCTGTCTCCCCTTCTTTCTCCTGCACACACCTACAATCTACTTCTATTTGTCTCTCGACTATTGGGTCCCATTTGCTGCTTTCTTGCTATGCGTGCATGGGGATATAAAGATCTCGCGGCAACAGGATTCGCTGTATTCGTGGGGATGTCTCCATACCTTCACGGGTATTCTGTAGAAGGAATCATAGAAGGAGTCGATGTATGGCCTTTGGCGCTATGGTTATGGGCTTGTGCACGACGCAAAACACCACACATGATCGCATCTTTGGCACTATGTATCCTCATGAGCTGGTATCTCGGTGCAGTCGCGTGTCTTTTGGCTGTTGTTCTTGCGCATAGAGACAAAAAAATACTGTTTTCCTTGTGTGGGATCGTAGTCGCTTCTCCTGCGATTTGGACTTTTGTCCAATCCCACCCAACCATGGGAGCGATACCTTTGGATATTCGCGAAGCCATGAGTGTACAATGGGGTATACCCACACCCAATATCATGACCAAAAGCAATCCTTTTGCAAAAAACAACTACATCGGATGGTGCGCATTGATCTCTTTGATCGAATGGCGCTATGCTCGATGGGCTTTGATTCCACTAATACTATCATTTGGGATTGGTGCAGACCTTCCTATTTTGTCCTTCGTTCGGTTTCCATACCGATGGCATCTGGCGACAATGGTTCTCATAGGCTTTGCGATTGCACAGGTTCTTGAGCGAAAAAACTGGTGGTGGTTTCCTTTTCTTCTTTTGCTTGATTTTTTACTCCTAAGTCCGATCGATCTATTCATTCCAACAGCACCAGCAAATATACCAACAATATACCAACATCTTGACCGTCCAGTTCTTGATATACCCGGTCCTTTGGCTCTACCAGCAGGAACAGCAAATCCATCTAGAGAACGAGCATCTTATTTGCTGTACGCCCAGCTGTTTCACAAACAGCCTTCATTATGGTCGCAAGATTTCAACACACTACATACACCCAACCCCTCATTTCAAAATTGGCAAAGCTGGGATCCGATACTCAAAAAAGATCATGCTTCTTTGTCTCTTTCTGATCGTACAATCATAGAAAAAATGCAAGGTTCTATTGTTATTCATCATAAAAAATTAAGAAGTAATAATGGAGAAAAACTCAAACAGAGACTAATCAAAGCAGGTTTTAGCATCCACAAAGAGACAAAAGAACACACTCTTTTATTTCCATAATATTCCTATTTTTTTGTACATAAAAGACTTCAGTATGGATAGATATGGGTACATGTTTTTTTAGTGGGGTGCACGATGAATCATGAACACATCTGGCGGGCATATGACATACGAGGAAATGCAACTGCAGAAATCACGACATCGTTCACACACAAACTCGGATGGGCTCTTGCAGAACAATTTCGCAAAAGAGGTATCGAAGATGTTGTCATCGCTCGTGATGCACGACAAAGCAGTACTGAATTACGTGATGCCCTAACGCAAGGATTAATCGAAGGTGGAATGGAAGTCAGCGATATAGGTGCAGCTCCTACTCCTGCACTGTATTTCGCGGTCGACGCACTTGGTTATGATGCAGGAATCATGATTACAGCAAGCCACAATCCTTCTGCAGACAACGGTTTTAAATTTCGCTTCCACAACCAACCCTTTTTGGGTTCCGATCTCCAAGAACTCAAGGATATCTTTGCACACATCAGCAAACCATCTCTTGAACGAGGAGGTCATTATACTCTAAACATGCAAAATCTCTATCTCAATGCCATTGTCGAAGACATGCGCTCCATCACCAAACCACTACGTGTTGTTGTCGATGGTGGAAATGGTATTGCAGGTCCTTGGCTTACAGATCTCCTAGAAAGATTTGGATGCACATGTATCTCTTTATACTGTGAGCCAGATGGCACGTTCCCCAATCATAGTCCAGATCCAACCAAAAAGAAGAACATGTCTGATCTGATTCAAGCAGTACAAAAAGAAGGTGCTGACTGTGGATTTGGACTTGATGGAGACGGAGACCGCCTTGCAGTTGTCAGTCCAAAAGGAGAGCTCGTATATGGAGATCGACTTCTTGCTCTGTTTGCACAAGATATCCTAAAGTGGAAAAGAGGAAGCATTGTACATGATTTAAAATGCTCAATGATTTTACAAGAGGTGATCACTCAACATGGCGGAACCAGTATTGCAAGCGCAACAGGCTACCCCAGAGTTCAACAAGCAATATCAAACAATGCATCATTGATGGGAGGAGAGCAATCAAGTCACATCTGCTTCGCTGATCGATGGTTTGGATTCGATGATGCATTATATGCAGCTGCACGGATCTTACCTACCATCCCGAACTTGGATACACGCCTATCATCTTTGCCATATTACCCATGCACACCCGAACTACGAATACCGGTGAGTGAAGACAAGAAATGGAATGTTATTCCTCAGCTGAGACCGAAACTCAAAGACTATACGCTCAATGAAACCGATGGAATCCACTGTTCTACAAATGACGGATGGGCCCTTCTTCGCCCCTCAAATACAGAAGCTTGCATATCAGTACGAATAGAAGCCAAATCGTCAGAAAAATTACAAACTATGGCACAAGAACTACAACAAAAACTGCATGAGCTCGGAGTTGATGCTCAGCTTTTGAGTCCATATTGCTCACCTTGCTAAGTATTCATCAACTCAAGACAACGATCAAAAAATCGTTCAGCCTCCTCTTGAGCAAAATATTTTCTTTCTTTTCGACTTCCATATACAAATCCAACATGCCCTCCTCTTTGGGTATACAAACAGGTAATATTTTTGGGCAAACTATTTTGATGTGGATAGCACAAAGAGGAAAGCATGGGATCGTCTTTACTTTGTAATAGATGAGCTGGAATTCGAATCCGATTCAAAACGGGTAAAGCCGATGCTTGTTGATAGTATTCTTCTTCATCGTTAAAACCATAGCTATGTGCCGTAAGGTATCGATCAAACTCACGAATCGTTTTTGCTAATTGTGCCTTGTGAACAGGAATACCCTCCTTCAACAATGTATCTGTCTTCTTTCGCATCTTTCGTTGCAACATTCGCAAAAAACGTTTCTCATACAACCTTGCTGGCCACAATCGCATTGAATGTGTAGAAGACGATAAATCAATGGGGGCCGATACCGCCATCACAGCATCGAAAGAAGAACGAGTCTTTGAACCTGAATATTTCAACATCAAATTCCCACCAAGTGAGAATCCCAATCCAAATATAGGAACCAAATGACGCCTCAAGGAAACAACAAGTCTATCTAAATCTTCAAACCAACCCGAATGATAAAATTGTGCGCGACGGTTAATCTCTCCACTACAAGAACGCAGATTGATTGCAGCGATCCCCCATCCTTTTTGCAAAAACAATTCTGCAGCACCTTGAATATATGTAGACATCGAAGAACCCTCGAGACCATGCAGAAGAACAACTATCGGACTTTTCTCTTTGATACGCATATCCACATCAAAAAAATCTCCATCACTTGTCTCAAATCGCTCTCGAAACAAAAGTGGAGCTGCAACTTTTCGAAAAAGATGAGGGTACACTGTTTGTATATGTGGGTTGGACAACCATGATGGAGTATGAAAATTTGACATGAGATTATTTTGAATGGTAGCAATCACAAATTAAATCCATTAGATTATGAGAAATCCATGGAGGAATGTGGAATATGTCATCTCTCTCTTCTTTGTATAAACCATCACTCTCTCTGCTCACAGATTTGTATCAGCTCACCATGAGTTACGGATACTGGAAGAATGGAATGCAAAACCACGAAGCAGTCTTTAACCTATTTTTCAGAAGAACTCCTTTTTCTGGAGGATATGCTATTACAGCTGGACTTGAGCAAGCTGCAGAACTAATATCCAAATCACACTTCACACAAGAAGACTTGGATTATCTATCAACCCTCACCGGCAATGATGGAGAACCCCTCTTTGAAGACGGATTTCTCTCTTATCTACAAACGAGCAAAAACTCCATTGATCTTGATGCGATTCCCGAAGGTTCTTTGGCATTCCCTCATGAACCCATCCTAAGACTTCGTGGGCCAATAATCCCCTGTCAGTTATTGGAAACACCACTACTTACACTCATTAATTTCCAAACCCTTATCGCCACAAAAGCATCTCGGGTCTGTCGCGCAGCGGAAGATGATCTGGTTCTTGAATTTGGTTTACGCCGAGCACAAGGATTTGATGGCGGATTGAGCGCCTCGCGTGCATCGTATATTGGGGGGTGTCATGCATCATCCAATGTTCAAGCTGGAAAACTGTATGATATTCCCGTCAAAGGCACACATGCTCATGCTTGGGTTATGATGTTCCCTTCTGAAATAGAATCTTTTGAAGCATATGCAAGAGCAATGCCCAACAACTGCATTTTCCTTGTTGATACCTACGATACGATTGAAGGCGTACACAATGCTGTACGCATGGGTAAAAAACTACAAGAACAAGGACATCAGATGATTGGTATCCGGCTTGATTCGGGAGATATGGCAGAACTGAGCAAAGACGCGCGAAGAATTCTTGATGAGGGAGGATTCCCCGATGCAAAAATAGTAGCCTCAGACAGCCTAGATGAGCGAAAGATTCAGACATTAAAGGCAAGAGGGGCAAAAATCCAAGTGTGGGGAGTTGGAACCAATCTGGTCACAGCAAAAGACCAACCTGCACTAGGAGGGGTGTATAAACTTGCTGCTGTTCGTCCTCCTGACGGAGATTGGGAGTATAAAGTCAAACTTTCCAATACACCCATTAAGGTATCAAATCCAGGTATTCTCCAAATCCATCGATTTGTACATGAAGACGGAACGTTAGAGGGAGATCTATTGTTTAGTACAGAACATGGCTTATCAAGCTCACCTGCACACTCTCTTGTACAAGTCGGAGCAACTCATAGTTTCACGGGTACACCGAATCCGCTTTTACAAAAGATACTACGTGGAGGAGAATCTGTATGGACGCCACCCTCAATCCACGAAATCCGAGAACGAGCCAAAAGAGAGCTTGCCATGCTTCCTGAAAATCTTCTTGATTTTACAGTCAATAATCCATACCCTGTCGCACTTGATACAATGGTCTATCGCCTCAAGCAGAGCCTTATTGAGAACGCTCGATGAACACCTGTGTATTTTTCACAAGAGAATATGAAGCTCTTGCACTAAGTATCGCAGCTCATAACGGATATTGCGTCGGAAGCATTACACACAAAACATTCCCTGATGGGGAACACTACATGTGCATTGAAACATCGTTGTCCAATACTCATGCAATTCTGATTGGCGGATCTTTTTGTGATGAATCGACCTTGGAACTCTATGACTTGTCGTGTGGACTCATCGATCATGGTGCTCTTTCTCTCACATTGGTTTTGCCTTATTTTGGATATTCTACAATGGAGCGAGCTGTAAAACCCGGCGAAGTTGTAACAGCCAAAAATAGAGCGCGTCTCTTTTCTTCTATACCCAAAGCTCCATATGGAAATACCATGTATACCGTCGATCTACATACGGGCGGACTTCCTCATTACTTTGAGCAAGGCCTACGTGTTTTTCATATATATGCCAAAGCAGCAATTATCGAAGCATGTCAAATGTTGGATACCGAAACATTTGTCTTGGCCAGCACAGATGCTGGACGTGCCAAGTGGGTAGAAAGTCTTGCCAATGATATGAATGTCCCAGCGGCATTTATTTTTAAAAAACGTCTGTCGGGTTCTTTGACAAAAGTCCAAGCTGTTAGCGCCAACGTCCAAGACCAAGATGTCATCATTTATGATGACATGATTCGTACAGGAGGATCTCTTATCGGTGCCGCACAAGCATACAAAGATTCTGGGGCGCGAAATATCTGGGCGATTTGCACTCATGGTGTTTTTCCAAAAGGAGCAATACTACGCCTTCAAGAATCAAATCTCTTCCAACAGATTCTCTGTACAGATTCTCATCCCAATGCTCGTCAAGCACAACAACAATATCCTGACTTTGTCTCTGTACTTAGTTTACACACCATACTAGCAAAGGCACTTAAACCATGAAGAATACGACCAATCCCCTAAAAGAAGGGTCAGCGAAAGATGTATTCATCAATGTTGGTACAGAAACCGAAGAAGTTGGAACATTTCTCCACCATCTCATAGAAGCAAGAGTACTTCTCATTACCTACGCTGCTTTATAACATGATTGATATACAGCAAATCCTCTCTAATGCCTTCCAACTACATCAAAAAG
Source organism: Deltaproteobacteria bacterium (assembly GCA_002683315.1). Classification (GTDB taxonomy): domain Bacteria; phylum Myxococcota_A; class UBA796; order UBA796; family UBA796. The sequence goes on from NYTD01000114.1 coordinate 31,082, forward strand.
GAAATATTGAGGAGGCAGATCAAATATATGAAACTCTTTTGGCCCAAAACAACGAAGAGGCCGAAATATTATTTTTGTCCAGCATGACCTCTTGGATGCTTGGAAGACATCAAGCAGCCTATTCTCGTCTCAAAAAAGCCATTCACATCGACCCTGATGAACGCTATTATGTTCTATTGGGTAATGTATGTCAGAGCTTGGGATACTTTGAAGAAGCGATCACACAATATCGCACGGCCATTCAAAAAGGGAACAAAGAAGCTGATACTCATACCAATATGGGACTCGCTCTGTATGAATTAGGGCAAACGCTGGAAGCTCAAAAAGAACATTATATCGCAATAGAATATCAAAACGATCATCTTGGAGCCCACTACAATCTTGCACTCCTATTTTTATCTGAGCAGAAGTATGAGCAAGCCCAAAAGCATCTGCATCATGCGCAAAAAATAGCTCCGGAAGACATCGAAGTACTCAACAATCTTGGCAATACTTACCTTCATCTAGGAGATATCGGTACCGCACGAACATTCTATGCCCAAGCTCTTGCACAAGAGCCCTATTATATTGAAGCGATGTACAACATGGCCATGAGCTATGAGGCGAGTGGGCAACTCATGGAAGTCAAAAGAAGACTACAAACGTTGTTGGAGATACATCCCAAGAATCTACGATCAATGCGAACCCTTGCAGACATCATGATGAAAGAGCATAATTACTACGGTGCAGAACAGCTTCTTTCCATCGCCTCTCGCATTTCCCCCAATCATCCTCCGACTCTGTCAAAAATCGCAGATTGCCTCATTCAACAAGATGAATATGCCTCTGCCATTACCGTTCTAGAACAAACCCTCACATTAGAAAAGACATCATATACTTGGATACAACTCGGTGTTGTCCAACGAGAATTACAATCCCAAAATGCTCTGTCTATCTGCAATGAAGATATCGCTCATTCTTTCCGGCAAGCGCTTCAGCTAGATCCAGATAGTGGCAAAGCACAATATCTATTGCATATGATCGAAGGAGTTACTCCAGATCGAGCACCAAGCGATTATATCACAAACCTCTTTAATTTTTATGCGCCCAAATTTGAAGAACATCTCGTAGATATCCTCCAATATCAAACACCACAAAAACTAAAAGAGTTCTTGTGGGAAAGTACAACGAGTCGAATCTTTTCCAATGTTTTGGATTTGGGATGTGGAACAGGATTGATGGGTAACGTCATGCATGAACACAGCGATCAGATCTTTGGTCTGGATCTCTCTCCACTCATGATTCAAGAAGCGGAAAAAAAAGACGTGTATACACAACTATTCCTAGAAGACATCTTCTCTGTCTGCGATCTAGAAATACCACAACTTGATCTCATCATTGCTGCTGATGTGCTTGTATACGTGGGAGATCTGGCTCCTCTATTTACAATTCTTGCGCAAAAAATTCTCAAAAAAGGATATCTTCTCTTTTCTGTAGAAGAATGTTGTGATGGTTTCATCCTCGGTTCTGAGGCTCGATTCTTACACTCTTTGTCACATATCTACTCTTCACTCCCCCCATCAATAGAAATAGTTGCTACAAAAAGAGCACCATTACGAAAAAATAATGAAGAATGGGTAGAAGGACTCCTTCTACTTGCACAGAAAAAAATCTGATATCAATTTTTATAGTCATAAAACTATATATTTTGATATCATTTTTTCGCCTGTTAAAAAATCTTCATGATTATTACATATATTTCTTTTAAAAATAGCAGGTCCTAATGTTAAATTAAAATATTTAATATAATAACTTCTCCAACAATGAATTATTTTTTGAATATAATAACTTTTTTTTAAAAAACATTGAAAATCTTCTAAAATTTCATTTTTTTTCCTTTTTTTACTTTTATAATTAAATTCACTCATAATTAATTTTAATTCTTTTAAAGTAATCTTACATTCATTCAATAATGCGTAATCTTTGTAAGAATTTAATATTTTTTTTTTTTCCATATATATTTAATCTTTATATATTTTTAAATTATCTTGGTGCCTTTAATACATATAAAAATTGATTTAAAGATTTTCTTAGTATAATACATAACAATGGCCTCTACTATCTGCTCACCTAAAGATTTCTCCCCATCTGAAAATATGATTTTTACCAAGCCTAAGACAAATAATTCTGGTGGTAAAACAATTGGTATTCTTAATTCAACTACAAAAAAATCTATTTTCATGCAGACACCAGTTATGATGAATTGGGGGGTAAATACATATGATAATCCAAATGGAAAGAGTTATGATTTTTCGCTACAATTTCCTAGGGAAGAATTTTCAACAACAGAATTATTTGTCTTA
>NYTD01000115.1 GCA_002683315.1 Deltaproteobacteria bacterium
AACCAAACCCACATCAAATTGTGTCACCAATAGTCTTTAACTCCTAAATTTCTGAGTCAATGATGATTGGCAATAACGATGGATGTATCTAGGTTGTTGCCGGATTGGTTTTGTGTAAGTTTGGGATGAAATTTCAAAACTGGGAAAAATGGTCTTCCAATGAGGTTCAGAGCTATTCTCTCTTTTTCACTATTCTAAGAGTATTAAGAACGCTATTGTGAAATCATATGTAGCCAACTCATACGAATCGGCACAAAAAGAGTACCATTGTCTATTCGATCACAACAGATGCCGACATACCGCCCGGAGCATTCACCGTGTAGGAACCGGCTTCCAATCCTTCAATGTGGTATTCAATTCGATACATATCGATACAGTCGCACTCTTCTCCGATTTTTGTATAGGTCAGATTAAAGTTGCTACCGTCCAGTTCTCCTTCAATTCCAAAACTCAAACAGGAACTCTCTTCGTAATTCTCGTGGAGTACTTGCACTACACCAGTCTCCACCGTAGCCGTAAAGATATCCGCTGAGGGCTCTTCACCACAGTCGGTTGAAGATACGCTGGTATTGGTGATTTCAAAGGTATTTCCCTCTACCACACTCGTATCTGATTCTTTGCTCGAACACGCAAACAGTGTACCCAATACAATTCCCAAAATAGACATGCAACCTCCGACGTAAACAGAATGGATATGGATGGACAAATAGAGAATCTGAACTCGATTTTTCCATAATCCAAAAGTATCTCCTCCCGTGATTTTGGGCAATAGAAAAATAATAGTACCTCTAAACGTATTTTTCCTTAATCTCACAATTGTCCCAGCCCAAGATTTTTGTGGCTTATATGAAATTCTTGTGAGTCAGAATATGCCCCGCACTACCCACCTCATGATAGTGATTCAGACGATCTTTTTCATACCATGGTAATTATTTTCCAACTTCGTGCGAAAACCAAACCCACATCGAAATTGTTTTATCAATAGTCTTTCAGCCCTATTTTTTGGTTCGATGATGATTGGGAGTAATGGTGGAGATATATGGAGATTATAGACTTGATATAGCGGATGGGAAATTCAAATGTGTTTCTCCTTGCCTCTGGTTCGTTTACGCAAAGATGTAAAACTCCGATTACCACTTTGACCATTTTTTTCATATTCGCTAGACGAATCTCCAGATCTGTGATTGATTGGAGGACTTGTTCTTTATATGATTGTTTTCTTGTCACTGAACGTTGAAGATATTGATGTAATTCATCATCCAAGTGTTCAGGTAAGCCGCAATGTTCTGTACACTCCTGAACTTTATGTGGAAATTGTTGAAATTCATACTCCCTAATCTTCTTGTTGATAATCAGCTGATATATATTCTTCAGACTCCTCTTTACCTCTCAGATGTGCTTTAAAAGTAAAATTCATGTTTTGATCACGATGACCATCTTCTCTGACATGGGTCGCAGAATAGTGCCAATAATCTCGGGGTGTGACACGATAGATTACTTCTTGAACAATAATAGCCGCATTTACAAACTCGTTATACAGCACATGTTCCCATTCTACCGTTACATGGTCACAGAGAGATCCATCAGGTAATTCTGTTCTTTCTTCACTACTGAGCCTTTGGGACTGTAGTTCGACAATATTGGATGGGAACGCATTTCAATTTCAATATCTGGAAAGTAGAACACCATATCTTTGTATTCGCCGAACTCTTCAAGTACATCAAAGGTGTAAATTCGCTCGAATTTTCATAAATATCTAATCCAGAAGGTAGTATCGAAAATCCTTCAACCTCTATTTCTATGATTTCAAGACATGATTTCGGATGCATTGAATGCATGCCAAGAAATAGAGAACCAATTTAGCTCAATCGGTGTGAAAATTTTCTTCGCCTCTTCAATCGCGGCCCCTTGAACAAATATCGGTAATACTGAGATAATCGCTTCTGCTTGACGAATAGAGTGTTTATCTTGACTTCTTAGTAAATTCGCAATCTTTGTGAGAGCTTCTTGATCTTGCATTGTGTTCTACAAAGTTAACAGGTACAGATTAGGGTAAGTTTTGCCTTCTTTCAAAAGTAGTATGTATTGCAAATTCAGAAAAAATATTCATGTCGGCCATCTGAACAACCAGTTTTTTTTCATGTATGACCTGAGTATCTTTTAATGTTTATAATACAAATCTTGTTATTTTGGGATTACTTGCTGGACAGTAATATTAAAAAATTTGCAACAGAGGGTGTATGAATATTTATGAAAACCAGTCCCTAAAAGCACACAATACCTTTGGGATTGATTGTCAAACTCGTTACTTTGCAAAATTTCAATCTGAACAAGATGCCATAGAATTACTCAAGAGGTGTACATCACCACTTTTAATTCTGGGTGGAGGAAGCAACATCTTACTCACACAAGACTTCCCCGGAACTGTTTTAAAAAATGAGATAAAAGGTATCGAAATTATCGAAGAATCAGATATTCACACCACCGTTAAAGTCGGAGGAGGAGAGGTTTGGCATGACTTTGTTTTGTGGAGTATAGAACAAGGTTTGAGTGGGATTGAAAACCTGTCTCTAATCCCCGGAAGTGTGGGTGCAGCACCCATGCAAAACATTGGTGCATATGGAGTAGAGATTAGCGCTGTATTTCAAAGATTGGATGCCATTTCCATTGTGCAACAGGAAAAAAGAGTGTTCAACAATCCACAATGCCAATTTGGTTATCGTTCATCCATTTTTAAAGGTGACTTAAAGGGTAAGTACGTTATCACATATGTGTATTTTCGATTGAACAAGAAACCGAACAACAACACTTCATATGGTGCCATACTCTCTGAATTGAGCAAAATGGGCGTGAAGAATCCCTCGGTACAAGATATTAGCACAGCTGTGATTAATATACGAGAGAGAAAACTTCCCAATCCACGTGATATTGGAAACAGTGGTTCTTTTTTTAAAAACCCAATCATTCCCATAGAAAAATTTTTTGAAGTACAAAAAAAATATCCTCATATTGTTGGATACACTGTATCAGATTCACAGAAGAAGGTTGCCGCAGGATGGTTAATTGAACAAGCTGGTTGGAAAGGGTATCGAAAAGGGGATGCAGGAATTCATGAAAATCATGCGCTGGTGCTGGTTAATTATGGGACGGCCAACGGCATGGAGTTAATGCAGCTATCAAAAGAAGTGCAAACTTCTGTATGGAACATGTTTGGTATTGCATTAGAAGCAGAGGTAAATATCATTTCGCATCAAATGTGAAGCCGGTATCTCTTTGTGCCTCGATTATCTTGATTGTGAATAATGAATTACATTATACCTTCTTACTGGAGGTGAATTATTCAATTAGACCTATCAAAAATCCGTTCAATCCTTCAAAAAAATGGTATTGAGCTCGTTGGGCGTGAGCAACTCCAATCCTTGGTTCAGCAGTCCAAAGATTTTCAGTTTGTTTCTCATCTTAAGGGAACTGGCATAGAGCAAGTACTGACTTGGCTGCCTAAATCCAAAGCGCAACTACGTCAAGATCTTTTGGCTTTGTTCTATAATGGGTTTCACAAAAAAGGTTATTTTGTCGAATTTGGTGCGACAGATGGAATTCATTGGAGTAATACGCACTTATTGGAACATGAATTCGAATGGAAGGGAATAGTGGGGGAGCCAGCGAGGAAGTACCATAACGATCTCCGAAATAACCGCTCTTGTTATGTTGAAACAGATTGTGTGTGGAGTCATACAGGACAAACCCTTCGATTTAATGAAACAAAAGTCGGATACTATTCTACCATTGAACAATTCTCAAATCATGACAACCACCATACACATCGAAAAGATGGTAGAAGATACCCTGTATCATCGATTTCATTGATGGACCTGCTTGGAAAGTACAATGCACCCTCTCATATAGACTATCTAAGTATCGATACAGAGGGGTCTGAGTTTGAGATTTTGTCCGCATTTGATTTTACAAGGTATTCATTTTCACTTATTACCTGCGAGCACAATTATACCGACAATAGGGAAAAGATTCATGGACTTCTATCAAAACATGGCTATACACGAATCATGGAAGACGTATCCCAGTTTGATGATTGGTATATCCTTCAGAAATAGTGGGTGTATTCTATGGTACGAGATGTAATAAAGGCTTTTCGGAGAGTGCGAAAGAAAAGCAGGCCGGGATGGAAGCGTCTGCTTAGAGGTGCGATAGGATTTTTGTGTGGGCTTATTTCATTGGTTCTTGTTCTTCTCATCTGGGCCTGGCCAGAATTAGGAACATTGCCATCAGGGGAACATTTGGAAGCGATATCCATGTCTCCCAATTATGATAAAGACCGAGGGCGATTTGTAAATCGAAAACAAGCGGAATACGACAAGATGATAGCCAAGTTTGACTATCTATCATTAATGAAAGCTCAAATATTTGGAACTCAAATTCGGACACCACCAAAGGGACTACCTTATGAATCTTCATCCATAGAAGATTTTGTGAAGAGGACTGAACTTTCCTACATCTGGCTCGGGCACTCCACAGTATTGATGCGATTGGATAATCTAACCATTCTCTTCGATCCCATATTTACCAATGCGGCACCTCTACCATTTTTGGTTCCAAGATTTCAAGAACCGGTAATTTCTCTGCAACAACTACCGCCCATCGATGTGATTGTGATTTCTCATGATCACTACGACCATTTGGATAAACCGACCGTTGAACATTTTTTGGGAACTGAGACCAAGTTTCTTGTTCCATTGGGAGTATCATCTCATTTAATCGGATGGGGGGTCCCCAAAAAAAGTATTACCGAACACGATTGGTGGGATAAAACGACGATTTCTGGAGTGGATTTTCATTGTACTCCTTCTCAGCACTTTTCTGGTCGATTGGGACCTCGAGGGAGCAAAACCCTATGGGCTTCATGGTCGGTTTTGGGGGATTCACAACGCGTTTTTTTTAGTGGTGATTCCGGCTATGATATTCATTTTCAAAAGATAGGAGAGCGACTAGGACCCTTTGATGTTGCATTCATGGAAAGTGGTCAGTATAATCCAATCTGGTATATGGCACACATGTTCCCCGAAGAAGCGGTTCGAGGTGCATTGGAGCTCAAGGCCAAATATATCCATCCCATTCACTGGGGAATGTTTCGTCTCTCTACCCACGACTGGTTCGATCCCCCTTTGCGAATTCGAACGGCCGCATCCGATGATATATCCGTTCTTTTTCCAAAGATAGGTCAAGAGGTGATTGTATCTGAGTATGTGTCGCAGAATCAGCCTTGGTGGGAAATATTAAAAAACACCCCCTAGTCAGACTTTTGTGCCATCCAGATCACTCCTTCGATCCAATGTTCTCCGTCTTTTCGAAGTAAACTTTCTTTTTGTGTGATATGCAAGAATCCTGCTTCTTTGAGCTTTGATTCTATATAATGTGGGGGATGTGCATATCTTCCAGAACGCTGTAATGTGGGCTCTTGCGCTTGTGTGTTTTCTGTGGAAAAGAGAAATGTTTGTGTGGTTATTTCGAATACACGCGAAAAGATGAAATCCAAATGCCGAATGTATACCAAGGTATCCAAACATAGTATCAGCTCATATTTGGATGTCTCTTTCTCAAGATATTCCTTGATGGATTCGCTGAAGAGCTTCGTGTATAGGTTTTTCTTCCTTGCGACATCGAGCATTTTACTTGATAGATCAACCCCAACACATCGTGCATCTTTATTAATCTGTGATTGAAAAGGAAGAATCGATAACCCTGTTCCACATCCCAAGTCCAGAATTGATTGAAGTGACACATCTTTATTCTTTGCAGCATATACTTCATATGCTTTGGTTGGTGTTGCATATTTGAGATTCTCAAGAAGGTCGGTATCAAAATTGTCTGCGTATTGATCGAACAATAATTCGATGACCTGTTCGTTTTCATCTACTGTTCGTTCACTGAGTTCTGCGATGGCTCGATATGTCGCTGGATGTTTTGACCCACATTCAAGTGCCTTTTGATAGGCAACAAGTGCCTGATCTTCTTGGTGGGTCATTCGCAATATATTACCCATCGTGTGGTGAAGAGTAGGATTCTCTGGTTCGAGATTGAGTCCTTTCGAGCAGGTTGCAAATGCTTTTTCGTACTCTTGTTTTTGAAAATGCAACTCGGATACATAGCCCCATAAAACAGCGTATTCGGGATCCATCGATACTGCGTCAATCAATAGATCCTCTGCTTCATCCCATTGTTGATGAATAATTTTTTGCATACCGAGCAACCCTTTTACATCCGCAAGCCATTCTTGAACGTTGGCATTTTCTGGCATTAGAATAAATGCTCGTTGCCACATGTCATGCGCGCGCTGATTGACCTCTCGTTCACGATAATACAATCCCAGATTGATCAAACATCGAACATTGTCTTTATCAAGCTCTAAAATACGATTCCAATATTGCTCTGCTTCTTTGGGTTTATTGTCAGCAAGGCATGCAATACCCAAATTCAGCATTGTATCAGTGGATTCTGGCTGACAAAGAAGTGCCTGTTTCCAAACATCAACACATTGAGACCATTTTTTTTGAAATTGATAGCTAAGTCCCAATAAATTCCAGCTTTCATATCTTTGTGGATCGAGAACTGTTGATGTTCGAAACTCTTGTTCTGCTTTTGCAAAGTCTCCGTCCTGTAATGATTGTATTCCTTTTTGGTAGTGTTCTTCTGCACTCATAATGATCTCTGTTCGTGTATCTATAAGACATATCTCAAGTATATGAAATTGTCATATTTCAGGATGTGGGATTCTATCAATATAATTCCAAATGTTATAATGCATGATAATTAGGGAGTGAAATATGTTGTTTTGGTTTTTTGCATGTAATTCCAATGGTCAAATGACCCAAATCGATAAAATTATGGATCCCACAAGTGAACCGGTTCAACCTTCTGCTGAACCAACGGGCGAACCTTCTGGAGAGCCTGCAGGAGAACCGTCGAATCCATCTACGGAACCAACAACTGAACCGACAAGTGAACCAAGCACATCTCCAACGAGTGAGCCTACGAGCGAGCCTTTGGAGCCGATCGATGATGGAGTGTTTACCCATACAACGAGAAACATTCTCCCTGAATATGGATTTATTGATATTCCTGTTCCGGTGACCTCTCAAGCCACTTCGGCAATGGTTTCAGTCCGTGGGAAGGATGAAACCGTGATTTATGAGATCATAGATCCAAATGGTGTGTCCGTTTTTCAATCCAATAATTGGTATGGTGTACCTCAAACCCTGACTGATGCCATCTACACCTCTCAAACAGGTGAAAGAGCGATGAATTGGCCCGTTCGAGCAACCGATAGTCCGATGTCTGAGGGGGAGTGGTTGTTTACGTTTTTTACCAATGATTCCTCTCCTGGTAGCGCGAACGTAGATATTATGGTTAAGCGAGACAATCAACTAAACAGTGGAACCTTGAAAGCAACCATCGCGTATACCACCGAGTTGAATTACAATCAAGAGTTTGACTCTGTGTTGGAGCAAGCCATTGAAGTATGGGAAGAGATTTTTGCACAAGTCGGCATCACATTGGATATCTGGATAATGCAAAGTTCTCTATCTGGAGATATTCCTTCTCCATTTCAAGGCTCTTTGGATTACTACAGTCTCAATGCGCAAGGAGACAACTCCGATATCTTGATCGTTATCGGTGAAAATAT
>NYTD01000116.1 GCA_002683315.1 Deltaproteobacteria bacterium
ATAGAACACGATCCATCTCCATCTGTGCCACTCGATATCAAAGTTATTGTTAAGGCCACTCATACTATTAATGGTGACAAACTTGGGTCCCCGGTTCTTGTCGATAATGTTGTACTTCCTGCTTCTCAACAGCATGGGTCCCAAGTGACGGTCAGCGGTACGTATGATTACGATTTTTTATTAAATTCAACCATCGTGTATGGCAAGTATAGTATTGACATTGAATTGAGTAGTAATTCTGCCTTAAATTATAGTAGTAGCAGTGCTGGTGGTTTATTTATTGAATTAATTACTCCTGAACAAGCTGAGCTTGAACCGCCTCCTCAACTTTCATCTGCCGTATTTGCATCGAATGGAAGCTCTGTTTTATTAGAATTTGACACAGTCACGAATTATGGTGGGGGAAACTACTCTAAGGGATCTTCATTCAATTGTGCTCTTTTATTGTTTTTCCCAGATAGTGATAGTGAACAATACAGCTGCAGGTGGATAGAAGCTGATATATTACGTATTATTGTTAGTGGTAGTAGTAGTAGTAGTAGTAGTAGTACGAATGGTTTGGTAAAAGGCAGCATCATTAAAATTTCAAACAATACACAGTTGATTCTAAGACGAAGGTGCACAGAGAATGGTAGTAGTGGTAATAATTGTAAATTTTTCGAACCCACTACTGATGATAGTAAATCAGTAGCAGTTCAAGTACCCGAAATCATAGATCCTCCTGTTGTAAATATTGATATTCCTATTCAGCTTGGGCTATGTGATACCCTCAAGGTGTCCCTGCAAGGAAGTACAGGCGATGGTGGACGATATTGGCAATCTATCGAAGTCACTATTTTTAGCAAACAGCGTCATCGAGTTGTAATTCCTGATGAGTACATTGAGACACTCAAAGAACGGTTATCAGTTGATATTCCAATGAACCAAATGAATCTCACTCCAAATGAATACTATAATTTTGAGGTGAAGTTAGAAAATTTTCTTGGTGGATCGAATACAAATAATAAACTATTTTACGTAATAGACGATACTGCTTACCAGATTCCTCAGGTCACTATTTCTTCACCAAAGAAATTAATTGTGAAAAAGGACAATACTATTGATATGATAGGTGATGTTTCTATTCATCAATGTGACGGTAGCTTGATAAAATCTGGTATTAGCGTAGAATGGTTGATAAAAAGAAATGAGGTGACAGAATTTTTCTCATACTCAGCGAATGACAAGAATCCATTACACATGTTATTGGACGCTAGTGAATTACAGACCAACGCAAAGTACTCCTTCGAATTAATAGCTACCAATAGAAATGGTGATAGTAATCTTACTTTACCGGGCATTGCGTCGGTGATGGTCTATACAGTAGAATCTCCACCGGTAATAGTTATAATAGGTGGTTCCGACTACATTCTTCGACCGGAGGGTACTTTGTCAATTGATTCGACACAATCCTATGATCCTGATGTCACTCATGGTTCTTATGGTCATTTTGGTAATTCTCCCAAAGAACTCAGTTGGGAGTGGAAATGTGTGAGAAGTTTCGGTGATAAGGTGATGATGGAGCTTCTATATGACGTTGATATTATTGAATATCCATGCTTCCCATTCACGTATAACATGAGTACGAGTACAAACCAGATATTTACATTGAAATATCCTATTAATATTTCAAATATGAAAACGGCTGGCTTGACAACCACCATACAATTGGTGGTATATAAAGCAGGATCTGACAAGGAATCACGAATCTCGACCAAACAATATATTAGAGTTCATGCGCTGGATTCAGTAGCGCCAACAATCATGCTGAAAAGTAGTAGTAATATTATAGGTAGTAGCAGGAGTTTTCATCGTTTTAATGTAAATAATCGTTTAGTCTTGGAAGCGTCAGTTGAGTATGCGCATGATACGATTGTACAATGGACTCCTACACCCCAATTAAGGGATGATATCAAGATCCCAATGACTATTAATGGTGCTTCTGTACGTCTCCTAGCTCCAAGAAGGAGTAAAAGTAAAAGAATTGTTAATTTTGTGTTGGATCCTTTGAGTTTGGAACCAGATATTCTGTACACTTTTCGATTATCAGCCAGTCTTAATAGCAGTGTTGGTGAAAGTAGTAGCGATGGAGTAATTACAAGTGTAGCATCAGTTGAAGTTTATACAAATGGCGCCCCGTCGCCGGGCTTCTTCGATGTTACTCCGAATAGGGGAGTAGAAATTAACGATGTATTCAAATTCAATGCAAAACACTGGGAAGATCTAGATCTACCGTTGAAATATTTATTTGGTTTTACATCTGGTAATATTACTATGCCTGCAACATATTTAACCATTAATGAGAATAGTAAGAGTAAACGCAGTAGTGATCGTGTTCAAATAATTTCCAAAATGAGTAGTGATGCGTTTTATGAGTCTATTTTACCAGTAGGTCAACTCACTGCAGTTGCTAGAATCTTTGATGCCTATCATGCTTATACTGATGCTACTACTAATCTAGAAGTAACAGCTTTGCCTGCCATTGATGAAGTAGAGAGAGTCGAAAAGATTTTTGAGTTTGTGGAAACTGCTATCACCACTAGCGGCCAATCAAGATCTCTATTAATTACCACTGAGGACGCAGAGAAGAATCATAATGGAAATGCTGACGGAGCTTTGCAGATTAATACTGCCCTTAAATTAGTCAATACTCTAGCTTCATCTCTCAATATAGATGTACATACTAAAGTAGATGAGAGTATCACTTTTTCTGGTAGTGATTTTAATATTGGTAGTCATGCAGATGGAGAAAACGACATATTTCCTGGTGATATTGCCTCGCCTACTGATGCTAGCGGCGTGTCTAATACTCACAAAAGTTGTCCTAATAATTGTGCAGTTAGAGAGAATGGTGTTACTATTGATAGAGGAATGTGTGCTGCGATCAACGCTGCCGATGGCTACGACTATTATGATGAGCAACATGAGATAGTCAAAGTCTGTTTGTACTCTCAAATCGATTGTGAGATGGTGTGTCGTTGTGAGGTTGGTTACGGAGGCCGAGGATGTACTAAGAAACTCATAGTGCATACCCAGAAAGAGAAAATTAGAGAAATTCTATTGGATGCTTTATTAAATACTACTTTCTACGACGTGCTTAGTGCAGATGAAACAGTCATTAACACCAGATTGAATTCCTTGTTATCAGTGGCTCAAGTGCATGATGAATTGACTGAAAGGAGTGCATCTGCTATCAAAAGTATTGCTAGTAACAGTCTAGACACTATTGTTGTCATGCAGTTAAGTGCAACAAATGTTGAGATGGTATTGCAAGCCTACTCCACCTTGTTAGACAAACAACTACTCAATTTTGCTACTAATCAATTTAATTCTAGTAGTAGTGGTAGTAGTGGTGGTAATAGCAGTGATAAAAGACGCCATTTGCAATCGAATATTAATAGAGGCAAATCGTTGGTATCTGTAGATGATATGAATACTTTGATGAAACAAGTTACGGGTTACTTTGCCCAGAGCATAGTACCAGGAGAGCTAGTTAAGAAATTTTATTCGAGGCATTACAGTATGGAACTAGCTTCTCCAGATCCTCAATCATTAGATACAGTCGATACTCCAAATTGTAAAGACAATATTGATGACCAGAAAAACTTCAATCTGACTTATTCTTCACTCGTTTCGGGTGTTACGGGAGATGTCACCTTGTTGAATGTATCTTATGCCAATCTGCGAATGTCTGTGAGAGAGGTTGCCTCCTATTTATATGAGAGTCATGACAAATATAGTATAAATGAAGAAACAGAAGTGGGTGGAAAAAAAGAAAGAGAAACTTATTGGTCCGTAAGTAGCAATGGTAGTAGATATGATTCTAATCCTCTTCATTTATCTTTGTTCGATAACTCTAATGCCACCAGTGACCCTCTTGATTTGTTTCAATGCAATTCTTTGAGTAGCAATAACAGTAGTGGAAGGAAAATGATGAATATTACCCTCCCTCGTCGCTCTACTTCAGGCGGTGCACGTAGTATCGACATGCTTGATGAGATGATATCGATCAGTTGTTCTACTAGTCCTGAAAATAGGACTGTGACCTGTAAGAATGGTTACAGTACGGTAGTTCCCTGTAATGGTACTCGAGCAATTCTTCAAATTTCTTGTCCATCAGTGGAAGTTAACTTTAATTGTACTTTCCCGGGTAGTAATACTACTGTTAATGGTTGTAAATTCGTCTCTAACAATGAAGAAGAAGTGCGCTGTCAGTGTGATATCTGTGATGCTCTAAATTCTGGCTACATTGATAGTAATAGAATAAGAAGAAGATTAGGTATAGATATAAGTGTAAGAGATGTTGAATTTGTAGCGATGGCATCACATGTCTGGACTGATTTCGGTTTGAATGTTATTGCCATAGGCGATCAAGGAAACTTGCAATTTTATACAAATGCTGGGTTCACGACTGCTTTCTTCGGTGTTGTGGTTGGAATTATCTTTCTAGTGCTGGTAGGAGCAGAGAGTTATCATGCTTTGAACAGACATTTGATTGATAAGAAGATGAAGAAAATCAAAGCAGATGAATTGGAAGCCAAGTTTGGAAGCAGGGCAGGTAACACTCCCATAAGCGGCAATGCTATTAACGGACATCTGGGCAATAGAGGAGGCCATTTCCAGATGACTCAAAGACAGTTTACCCAGAAGATTCCTCGTCATATGATTGGTGATTTCGATAATGAAGATGACCATGTTCATGACAATAGTAATAGTGCTGGTCGTGCAAGTGATGAACTTAGTGATAATGATCCCATATGGAAACTGAACTATCGAAAGACATTAGATAAGAGGGAAAAGATGATTGACTTTGTCCGCTCCTTCTTTCCAGGTACCTTTTCTACTGATAATACTCATTTACGATTCCTTCGGGAGATCAATAATAGCCATATTTTGTATTCTGTTCTTAGTCATAAATTCTCTCTATGGGAAAGATTAATTATTTGTTTGAGACTTTTAGGTACTATAGTGATATCAGCATTCCTACTTGCTCTCTATCTTGATCTTCAATATCCTTCAGATGATGGTCAATGTTTGTCACAACTCACACAAGAAGCATGTAATTCTATTAAATCAATGTTTGATGAGGAGACAAGCAAATGTGAATGGATAGAAGGAATTGATGGAGAGTCATTTGATAGATGTTCCTGGGTGGAACCAAAATTTAGTATATTTATTATTGGTTATATTGTCGTCATGGTCATGTTGGTGTCAGTTCCTTTAAATTATTTTTTTGATGTGATATTTGAAGAAATCCTTGGAGCTCCAACTCCAGCTAATGTAAATAAGAAGTTGCAATATGCAGAGATGGGCAAAAGGTTTGTTCAAGGCATGGCAGCTGCTGTAGGTTCTATCAAAGGTAGCATGACGTCAGCAATTAGAGGTGTTGGGGGTGGTAGTGAAATATCATCAGAACATGAAGACAATAAAACCAGTAGTAGTATGAGAGCTAAAAGGAAAGCAATGTTCCAACAGGTTACCAAGCAATTATCTCAATTGAGATTTACAGG
>NYTD01000117.1 GCA_002683315.1 Deltaproteobacteria bacterium
CCCGCGAATTCCCCAAGTGCTCCTCCGAGAAGATAGGAAACGAGTGCGACTCCAAACACACCGAATATATGAATGTCATGATCTTCATCATCTCGTTTCAGAGATATAATCGTTGCGACGAATGTGAAGAAAAATACACCGATAACCCACCATAAGGCACTTGCGTTTTGTGATCGGAGATCTTTTCCAATACCTTGAACATAGATATGGTGTGCAATGAGACCTGTTTTTGTATTGATGAGGTATGCTTGTGTATCGAGCCGAACAATAGGCGTATGATCTGTGTCTCTGGGAATTTCATCTGCAATATTGATGTCTACCAGCATCACATACTGATTTTTGAGCTCTACTCCGAGCTGGCGGATGATATCGACAGGTATGTCTTGTTGAGAAATAAGGGTATTCCAGTTTTCCCCAATGGCACGTCTTCCATGGTCATCAGATAATCCATACAAGCTGTTGTTGGTGTCTGCATAGATTAAAAATTCATCACGCATGAGTTGGGTTCTATCTTGGATGGACATTTCATCGATTAGGCTTTTTTCTGGCAGCTGTAGATTCCGAAAAGAGCGTGCAACAACAGGAATACGTTCAGGTTCCTTGAGCCGTACGATTTGATATTCAATGTTATCCCAACATAGCTCAACTGCTTTCATAAAGAGATCATCGTACCATTCTGCAGTCGGATCTGATTCTGTGACCCACCATATTGGCCATAGAACATTTCGAAATGTGTCATGTGCATTGTCGATACGAGGTGTCGTTTGATCAAGACCTAATTGCGCCTGTTGTCGTAATTCTTGACCTTGGGTCGACTGGGTGTCTTTGAGGATATCCAGTGTTTTTTTGTATAAACGTTCCGATCGTTTGTGCGCTTTTAGACTGTTTTCGGTCAGTCGTGCGACATAATACCAAGTTTTAGCATTTCGAAGAAGTGCTTCCGCCTCCTCTTCTGGCATGGGTGCAGAAAATCCTAGTCCAACCCAGAGAATCATCCAAAAGTAGATCATATTTGTTCCATTTTTTTAGAGCATACATATGATTGTATTTCTTTGTTGCCCTACCTTCAATCTCAAAGAGAATCTTTCCTTTCAATTTGTACACGTTTATCTCGTGATATGAAAGAGATATAAAAGTCGCATTTTGATTAGGTAAATACATATGCTTGTTCGGTTTTTAGAATCATTGTGTACATACATTCTTCGTCACCCATGGAGAGTTGTTTTTTTTAGTCTGTTGCCGTGTATCCTCTGTATGCTGCTGTTGACGACAACGCGTTTGAATCTGAGTTTTATGGCACTGGTTCCCAAAGATGAACCTCTTGTGGCTCGATATATCGACATTGTTGAGAATGTAGGATTGAGTAGTCAGCTCTTGCTACTTGTGGAAGGGGAGGAAGATCAGATTGATGATGCTGTGGAGATTCTTCACAAAGAGCTTGAAGAATTGGACGAAGTTTCGTATGTCATCGGAGCTCCACCCCAAAAATGGTTGGAAGAAAATATTGCTTGGATATCAGATGAAGAGACCTTTGATGCTATTTTGGATTTGATTGGAAATGTACAAAATTCCAATGCTCGAAAAATATTGGAAAAAAATAGGAAAGAAGCCCAGTCTGATGTTGAGGGAGCTCGATTAATGGTTGTTGGGCTTGTTACCGATCCTTTTGAGGTGGATGTATACGATATAATCGAGGGTAAAGCGCCTTACGATGTCGTAGAAGCCAAGACGAAAGCGGTTGTATCTTCTCTTTCTGTTCAAGCGGGGTATACAGGATTTGGTGCAATCGGTGCACAAGATCAAAAGCAAACTCTTATGGCAGTCAGTGGACTCACACCCATTAGTCTTCTGGCTGTGCTTATACTACTTCGAATGGTTGAACCTAGGTTGCTTCGTTTGATCAGTATTGCTTTCCCAATGCTTACAGCTCTGTTCGCATGTTTGGGCTTAACGGGCTTTATTCTTGGATCGATTACCTTTACTGAAGGATTCTTCGGACTGATGGTATTTGGGTTGGGTGTCGATTTCGGTTTGCATCTTTTGGTACGAATGAGAGAGGAACAAGCGAAAAATGATGATTTTGCGATTGCCTTAACGCAGACGATTTCAGGAGCCGGTCCTGCGATTATTGCGGGGGCAATCACAACAGCAGGAGCATTTGGTATTATTGCATTTGCACCTGATCCGACAGCGCAACATTTGGGAACTTCTGGATGTTTGGGATTGTTAATCTGTCTTTTCTTAATGCTTACGTTGCTTCCTGCAGTCTGGGTCATCATGGAAGATCGAGTTCCGCAAGGAGCGGTTCCTGAGTTTCGTGTGTGGGGATTGGAATCAGTGGTTCGTCATTCTGCGATATACCCAAAGGTATGGTTGGGAGGAGCATTTTTATGTACAGTGGTTGCTCTTATGGGAACCAAAAAATATCACTTTGAAACAGATTTAACCAAAGTATTCAATCGCGATGTTCCTGCGGTCGTAATTTCGCAAAGAGTGCAAGAGTATTTCCAGACAAATACAACCCCTTGGGTGATGACGACAGATTCAATAGAAGAAGCTCGAATCATAGAGAAGAAAGTACAAGCAGATCCGATGTTTGAGAGGGTTGCGGGGATTACAAGTCTTTTTCCTGTTGATTTTACACAACGTCATGAGTTGCTTCAAAGATCAGAAGAACAAATACGCAAAAATCAAAAAGTGTTGAATATGTTATCTGTAGGACCGATAAACCTTAGTGTACCAGCTCAGCAGATGAACAGATTCGCTCAACAGTTGCGTAAATCATCCAAGAATGGACCTCCAAGACTAGAAGATATTCCTCGTTCTTTACGAAAGCAGGTCATCGGAAACGACAATCGTTTTCTGACCTTTGTATATGGAACAGAGAGTGTTTTCGATTCTGAGGTAATTCAAAGGCAAAGATATGCTGCAGAAAGAATTCACTCAAGTGCCGCAGGTATGGGCAATTTTATTGAAGCAGCAATGGAGGCAGAGCGTCCTTGGGTACTTCCGCTAATCTTCAGCGTTCTATCTTTTGTCTGTTTGGTTTTATTTATCGATCTTCGCAAGCTTAGTTGGATTGTACTTGCCATTGTTCCTGTTAGTGTGAGTGTTCTGATAACATTTGGATTGCTCTGTTGGATGGATGTAGGATTTTCCGTATTGATGTTCGCTGTGGTTCCACTTCTGCTTGGACTTGGTGTGGATGACGGATTACATGTGGTTCATCGTATGATAGAGGAGCCACAATTACCCGCACACGAAGCAACGTTATCCGTTTCAAGAGCCATTACAATGACCACATTGACAACATGTTCTAGTTTTTGTATTCTTCTCGTATCGAATCATCCTGGAATGGAGTCAATGGCTTGGACACTGCTTATTGGTTTACCAATCTGTTTTTTTGCATCAGCTACCCTAATTCCGGCGCTTGCTGTTCTTCTGAAAATACGCTCGGCTCCAACTGAAATAACTTGAGCGATTTTTTGAATAACTTTGGGCATGTCTCGTTTGGATAGAAACACAAAATAAGGAGGCGTGTGATGTTATTATTGGGAGTTTTGGGATTGGCCTTTGCTGGGGGAGAGACAAAGATAAAAAAGAGTACAACCACAGTACAGAAAAAAGTGAGAAGAACACGTAGAACGATCAAGATGAAAAGGAAGGCAAAAAACTCAAGGCGAACGAGTACTTCTCAGAGCACTCCTTCAAGTCATGGAAATCATATGTATATTCCTTCGCAAGGACAAAATACTGCAACTCAGGATTACACTGTTCCAGTGAACCGTGGGCAATATGATAGAGAGATGCCCCGTCGTACACCTAGTTCTGGTAGTGGCACATCAAACAGACAAACAGAAGCAACAACGAGTCGTAGATATTCGGATTCATCAACATTGAGTAATACACCCACAACAACCAGTACGACTCGTCAAAATAGTACGGGAACCATCACCAGTACAACGGTGCGACAAAATATACCTACGGGATCTTCGACGAGAAGAACTCGAGAACGTCGAACCAGTACAACAAGTCAGGATCGAACAACTCCTGTTGCTACGTCTACAACACGAAGAGATAGACGCCGTCGAACGACAACCACGCGGAATTATCCTAAACAAACCCCCAATATTCAACAAACAGAAACTTCTACAACTCAGACCAAACGACGTCGTAGATCGGATCAGACAGAAGGATATTCTCGCAACAACTCCACTCAAACACGAACGAAAAGAGAAAGAACAGAACAAAACTCATATCGTCCACGTGAAAGACAGCAACAGAGTCAATCTGGCTCTTGTTATGCCAGTACAACTCGTGTTGGATTGAGAGGAGGGCAGCATGCATTGGAGATGAATTCAGATGCAATGAATACAGGATTGGGTTGGGCTGTTGGATTTCAACCTTGCGATGATATTTTTGAGATAGAACTTTCTCATGTTTCCTTTGGAGATGATTTTTCGATAGGTGTCGATTCGCCGGCTCAACTTACGGCTCAGATTTATGGATCAAACGTTGGTTTGGCTCCTTTTGTGAGTTTTGGTGTACATGGTGCGCAAAATGATCTGGTCAAGGAAATAGGATTCATGGATGATGAAATTTTGATAGGAATGCATGGTGGATTGGGAGTCAGATATAAGGCTGGTCCTATTTCATTGACACTAGAGGGGAGGTATGGTTCATACATCGATGAAGAATTCTCTCAACTTCAAGGCCTTGCTGGTGCGAATGTTCACTTCTAGTATTGTGATGAATTATGGTGCTACGTCATCTATTGGTAAATTCGATCGATAGAGATAAGCATAGGAACTAAGATTCGGTTATAAATTATACGATCATCTTTGAGTAAGGAGTATCGTATGATATCGAGAGAATTTCATCGTTCTCGAAGAGAGGTTCTTGCACTGAGCGTATCATCTCCCATTTTATTGATGGGAAATGGTCACAGAGCTAGAAATCTTCCAATGAATCGCATTCCTTTTCGTCAAGATAGCAGTTTCTTGTATTGTACAGGTTGTCATGAGCCTAATGCTGCATTGATGATTTTGGATGGCGAGAGCATTTTGTTTTTGGAAGATCATCCTCCAGATGATGCTTTGTGGCACGGTCCTACAGCTTCTTTGGAAGATAGAAAGGTTGTGTATGGTGTGGACCGGGTTGAACCGATTACATCGCTGGAAGAATTTTGTTCTTCGATATCTGCGATATCGACCATTGCAGTAGCTGATGAGCAGATTAATAGTCGATCATCACAGATTGTTGGTTCTCCGTTATCATTTGGTGCAGATCTGGGAAGTATTTCTTTGATCGATGGTTTGATCGCTATGCGTCGAATTTTACTAGAAGAAGAGATTGTAGCAATACGAAAAACGATGGAAACAACTCGCAGAGCACATATTGCAGCTATTCAAGCGACAGAGGTCGGAGGTCATGAGCGCTTGGTAGCAGCAGCATTTCATTATGAACTTGCGAAAGATGGTTTGGAAAGCGCATATCATAGTATTGTAACGGTACACGGTGAAATTTTACACAACGAATCGTATCAAAACCCACTTTGTGCAGGACAGTTACTTCTTTTGGATGGAGGAGCAGAGGCAAAAAGTGGCTATGCCAACGATATTACTCGTACGTGGCCTGTTTCTAGGGAATGGACTCCAAAACAAACGAGGGCGTATTCAGCTGTGTTGCAAGCGCAAAAAGATTCCATTGCGCAAGTCGTTGCTGGAAATAGATATCGTAATGTTCATGATGCTTCTTCTCGTGTAATTGCTTCTTTTTTGCGCGATGAAGGGTTGCTTCGTATCTCTGAAGAAGAAGCGGTAGAACGTGGTGCACATGCGCTGTTTTTTCCACATGGAATCGGACATCTTCTTGGATTGGATGTGCACGATATGGAAAATTTTGGTGACCGTCCTTCGTATCCAGTAGGTCGTTCGCGATCAGACCAATTTGGAACAGGATATCTAAGAATGGATTTGGATTTGGTATGCGGAATGCTTGTAACGGTAGAGCCCGGGTTTTATGTGGTGCCTTCCATTTTGAACAATCGAGTCTTACGAGATCGATTCTATGATGCATATGATTGGGAGAAAGTAGAAGAATGGACAGGTTTTGGAGGTATTCGCATAGAAGACAATGTTTTATGCACGCAAGGGGTTCCCGATGTTTTGTCTTCTGATATTCCAAAGGAGATAGAAGAGATCAACACGATACGCTCTTAATGATTCACGATTAGTGGGTAAAGCCACACATAGAAAGGAAACAATCCTCTAGATTTTTCTTTGATCAGAATTCCTTGGATGGAAAAGTTTTGGTCAGATCCCCATACACTGATTGCAATATGTTGTAATGGGATATCGATGTGTGAAAAGATATCTTGTGAGACGAGAGCAAATATCCCTTTTGTATCTTTTAGGTCGCATTTTTCGGTGATTTTTAGATATTTTTGTATCTTGGTATAGTCACCAGCCAAGCAAAAGTTTGACGTTGATGATTTGTGTATTTGAAAAGGAGGAATTCCGGGTATACTCCATCCAGCAATCATTTCCAGTGGGTACGATGCTTTGGGAGTATGGACATGATTCCATTGTCCCACGCCGTTTAGTCGTAAGGTCTTGGATGTGTTCGTCACGTTGATCTTGAGGTGTGATACTTTTATTTCTTGAAAAGGAGTGTGTTCTGTATTGAATTGAATGATTGTGCTGTTTGGTATAGAAGATGGAGTAAACGTCGATAAATCAAAGGGTTTGTTTGATTGGAAGGGCCTCCAAGCAAGAAGGATTTGATTTGTTGTTCCTTCCCATGAAAGTGATGTTTTAGGCATTTGGGGAAGTTGTATATTTCCATGCCATTGAAATCCATTTTGTTGAATCGTACCGTATGGCTTGAGATTTCTACTGAGGTTTTCTGCTCCTTGAACTCCCTGTTGTGAAGGTAAAGAGAGAAGCACAGTCGGTTTTTTTTGTTTTTCTTCCCAAACAAGAGCAATGTGTGTTGGTTTGGTCATATCGAGCAGTAGATATCCACGTACACTTTGTATGATTCCATTTGTTACAACATATGCGATAGGATTGATTAGCTCATACCAGTCGGGATGGAGTGTTCTTTTTTCGGTAATAATCTCCAAAAAGAAAAGGATTTTTTGTGGATTAGAAATAGAGATGTGTACGGGGGTATTTGTACTGGGTGTTTTGTGTGTGGATGTAGGCTCGCGCAGAAAAAAGTACAGCCCTCCCATCGTGATGAAGAGAAGGCTTGCAAGAGGCGCAATAATGCGCTTCATATTATTTCCGAGCAAAGAAACGGTACACGATATGCAGAAGATCGTGTCCTACATATCCCGAGAATAGAGCAAAAAAACCTACAAAGATACTTCCAATGATTGTGAATAATCCTCCTAGTCGAACCCAAAAAGCAGAACTACCGGTAGGAGTGATTGTTGATATGGCTTCAGGAATGGAGTACGACAACGATAGGAACATCACTTGCGCAGCATCCGCTCCAAGTAGGACAGTGAGCATTCCTGTAATGAGCATGATGAAGGCAAAGTAGAGTGCGCTAACTTCGATGGAGATACGAATAACAGAAAATGCGATGTCTATCACAGATGCTTCTTGGTTCTCTTTGATTTGCTGTGATCGTTTGAGAACGATGATGACCCCACCAACCAAGACAAAAAACATAGAGAGGTCGACAACAGATGCGAAAAATTTTGTAGTACCATCAAATCGTCCTCCTTCTACAGTTAATGCATTGAATGCGGCGATGAGCAGTACAAGAGAGCCTACAAAGAGTGAGATTATTGAAGAGAGGCGTAAAAATGAGTTCATGCCTTTTATGAAAATATTTCTTGAGTCTATACTGTCTGTAAAAGATTGAAAAAATGGAATTGCATTGATTAGACGATCTGCTCGTTGATCGAGTTGATTTATATTTTGTTGTGTTGTAGATTCAGTTTCATTCATGAGACCTCCCAATTTCTTTTAATGAACCATGGATATCACAGAGTAGCCATGTACAAGAATCATATATAATCTTGGTCAAAAATAGGGATAAAAAATCAAAACAGAGAATTATTTTCGAAAAGTGGTTATAAAAAATCTTCTTTGAACGGAGGTTTTGTGGAAAATAACCCAATGGTTTCTGTCATTATCCCTGTGTATAATGGTGCACAGTTTTTATCTGAAACTGTCGATTCAATTTTGAATCAGAGCATGATAGACTTTGAGCTCATTCTTATCAATGACGGTAGTACAGACGAAAGTCCTCAGTTGGTAGAATCGTATGATGACGATCGGATTCGTGTCGTTCACCAAGAAAATATGGGCTTGATCGGTACGCTAAATAAAGGGATATCTCTCGCGAAGGCTGATATTATAGCGCGCCTTGATCAAGATGATATATCCAAACCCAATCGTCTCAAGCATCAATTAAAGGCGATGAAAGAGTATGAGTTGGATGTCGTGTATACACAGATTGAGAAGTTTGGGGCAAAAAATAGTTGGGATAATCGAGAGCGACAAAAAGAAAAAATAGGAGAAGTCTCGATTATGGAGCCATTGGCATATGGATGTCAGGTTAACAGCACCATGATGGCCAAAAAGTCAGTTCTTCAAAAGATGAAATACAGGGCAGAATATTATCCGTGTGATGATTGGGATTTACAACTTCGAATGGAGCCTCTGTATCGTGTAGGGATATTACAAGAAAAATTAATCCGCTATCGTTTTCATGATGCAGCCAATACGTATTCTACATTCTTTATGATGCAGGAAAAAACAAGATGGTGTGAAAACAATGCTCTCTTACGTTTGGATGGCAAGCCGGAGTTAACATTAGAAGAGTATAAAAAATCTCAGACCAGCCGGTACAAGAAGTGGAATAGAAGAAGAAAGGATCTGTATCGTTATCATTTTCGTATGGGTGGGGATCGATATCTGCAAGGAGATTATCCCAAGATGATGAGACATATGATGACGGCGATTGTATTGGCACCGGAAAAGATTTGGCAACGAGTAGCAGGACCAATAAAGTGAAGCGTACAGAGTGTTTACGAAGTGTTTTTTCCTTTTTGCGTTCATCCTCAATCCCATTTTTGGTCTTGCGAACGTATGAGTCTTTGCCTGAAAAGTTTGAGGGGGGCGATGTCGATTTGGTTATTCAAAAAGAAGATGCAAAGTTGCTCATCTCTTTTTTGAAGGAACATTACATCATCACGGCCGTATCACTACATCTTGGTACAGTGAATGTGTTCATCTTTCTTTCCAAGGAAGAACAGCTACAAATCGATGTTATGTTTTCATTGAATTACAATGGGATACCTTATCTCGAAGTGTCAGAGCTTCTTTCTGATCGTGTAGAGCATAATGAGTTGTATAAACCAGCACCATGGCACGAGTATTTTGCGTTGTTATTACCGCACTTTTTCTATACAGGAGAGGAAAAAGAGAAGTATCAAGAGAGAATGCTTTCGCTGTTGAAGTCTCATCCGACCCAAATAGGAGCATTGCACAAGAATATTTTTGGGCACGAAAAAAAGCGCAGTGTGTCTCGTTTTTACTGGGCGAATCGCAAAAAATCGGCGTTGATGTCGCAACATTATTCTCTGGAATTATACAAATATATCCGTCAACCATATTCTCGTACGGTTGCATTTTTGGGTCCAGATGGAGCAGGGAAATCTACGTTGCTTCAGAAAATCAAGGATCTGAATATCCTGTTTGCCAAGTTGATTACCTTTACACATTTAAAACCACAATACCTATTGAAAAAACGAAACCAAAATAGAGGTATTGTGACAGAACCGCATGCGGAAGAGCCGCGTAATACATGGACGGCTTCACTGAAGATGATCGTATATGTGCAAGAATACTGGATTGAGTATTTTTTGAAACCGAAGAGGTTATCGAACATTAAGATTTATGATCGATACATGCACGATACGATTATCGATCCTCGTCGGTATCGTTTAACAGAAAAAGGACTGGCACAGCGTTTTTTATCTCGTCTTGCTCCACAACCGATTGTTTTCATCGTTCTTGATGCAGACCCAGATATTATTCAAGCGCGAAAGGCAGAAGTTTCATTAGAGGCTACGCGTAAGCAGTGTCAAAGTTATCTAGACTTTGCAAAGCAAAATCCAGAGCAATGCGCGATCATTAATGCCAATCAATCTGCAGATGATGTTGTGGACGATGTTGTTAACGTTATGGTAGAGCGGCTTTCACAAAATGCCAATGAACAGTTAGAGGAAATATTAAAAAACTGGTAGTATGCAAACAATAGATAAGGAGATATTATGGAGCCCAATTCGAAAAATTTTCGCGCAGCAATGGGCCGTTTCGCATCAGGTGTGACTGTCGTAACATCTCGAGCGCACGACGGTCGTGATCATGGTATGACGGCAAGTGCTTTTTCTTCTGTATCATTGGACCCACCGCTTATTTTGGTATGTATAAAAAATGAAAATCATACATTGGAAATTTTGGAGGATGAAACCTCCCTCTATCATCATAAATTTGCAGTGAACATACTGGCAAGAAAGCAGGAGACTTTGTCCAATCGATTTGCTGGCGGGTACATTGACGATAATGGTTCGTGGCAGCGTTGGCCTGAAGACAAAGACAAATTTGAAGACTTGAGTATCAAAAGAGGTTCTTCAGGAATAGTATTACTGGATGGTGCTCTTGCTTCTCTTGATTGTACAGTTGAGCATATATATGATGGTGGAGACCATAAAATTATCGTGGGACGCATTCACGATATTATCTTGTCTGAAGAGACGCCCAATGCGTTGCTCTATTTTTCGGGCAAGTATGGTGATTTTAAGATCTAGCCCGAGTCAATACAGGTCAATGATGGATGGTGCAATAGTCGATTGGATTGTGGGATGAAAAGCGTCCCGTCTCTAGGAGTAGCTCTTTTTTCAAGCAGGTCTTCTTTGAACCAAGAATTTGTTCCAAGTCCACAATGAGTATTGGATTGCGCGATCGCGGCATATGCAAATAATCCAATACTGCTTTCAAATGTAGAAGAGATGACAGCATGTACCTTTCGCTGCGTAGCCTTTTCAATCCATTGAGAACAGTGTGAAAGCCCGAGAAGACTCGGCTTGAGGATGATGGCACGAAGAGTTGGAAAGTTATGGAGAGCGTCGCCAAACAGGGATAGTCGTTCGTCGAACGCAAAAGGAATCGCAATCTGGCTGTACTCATCTGCGTTTGAGAGTGGTTCTTCAATATATTCTATGTTGTGTGCTTTTCCGTTGATGCCTCTCCAAAAGTCCATGCACTGATGGAGTGTCCATGCGCAGTTGGCATCAAGTCGAATCGAAGTTTGAGATGGAAGTGTTGCAAGAATGGAGCGTACCATCACAATATCGTCGTGAACAGATTGGCGTCCCACCTTGATTTTGTAACAGGAAAATTGTGGGTCGATATCGCCTTTATGTGTCACCAGGCCATTTATCGGCACTGAACCATACCCAAGAGGCTGTTGATGTGCCATTTCAATAGCGCATCGTGAAATGGGATGAATTGAACCCAGCTTGTCAGGATGCTTCAGAGCTTGTAATATTTCCTCTTGCACAGTATGAATTGGGATGGGATGGAACCCTTCTATGGGAGCTGCCTCACCGATTCCAATCCCCCATTCATGACGAATGAAGATCAAGATTCCCTTTCGGAGTAGACGGTTGGAACCTCGTGCAGCGATGGGTTTATATAGAGGAAGTTCGTATGTATATACAGCCCAATTGTCAAAATTGGGGAAGCTCACAGCTGCCAGCCAATCGAGAAAAACAAGCTGTAGAGGATGAGAACCTGTGCTGTTTTTCCCAGGTTTGGATCAAGATCGGCTCCGGACTGTGTCCACATAGAATGGTTGATGGGAATACCACGAAGAAGAGGAAATATAGCCAGAAGAACCCAAGGGCTGTGTATTGTAGAAAGATATGCCGTGATTATTCCTGTGATGATAAAACACAAAGAATATTCAATGCGTACAAAAGTTGCTCCAAAACGAACAGCCAAAGTGTTTTTACCAACATGTTTGTCCGTATCTTTATCGCGCAAATTGTTGACGACCAAAATAGCGGTGGAGATCAATCCTGAGGCAAAACCAGCCAAAATTGCCTCATAGGAGAGTTGTAGGCTTTGTACATATTCTGTTCCAGCTACGGCAACAGGCCCAAAGAAAATAAGCACAAAGATATCACCCAGTCCCATATATCCCAGAGGCTTTGGTCCGCCCGTGTATAGAATTCCAGAAATAATGGAGGCGATTCCAACACCGATGAGCGGCCATCCTCCTCGATACGCCAGATATCCGATAATAGGAACAACAAGTGCGAATGTGATGATAAATGCCCACTTCATGGCAGATGGTGTGATAAGTCCAGCTTGCGTTGCACGTGTGGGACCGACTCGATCTTCTGTATCTGCTCCGTTGATAAAGTCGAAATAGTCATTGGCAAAATTGGTTCCAATTTGGATGAGTATGGCACCGAACATAGCAAAAAAAGCCGACAGAGAATGAAAATTACCTCCCATATGGGCGATGGCACATCCAATAAGTACAGGTGCAATGGCAGCGGGAAGGGTTCGCAGTCGAGCGGCAAGAATCCAATCTTTCATGTTGAACCCGCAAATGTGGAAAGAGTTTGTGTAATCGCGTGGTTTAGCTGTTGGTGGACGCGATGATTATCAGAGCGGTTGGTGTGAATTTCCAACACTGAGAATCGAGGATTTTTGTGGAATCGTGAGAGCGCGTGTTGAAAATCGGGGTGGTTTTCTATACAAAAAGAGGGTATTCCCATGGCTCTGGTGATCAGGGCAATGGTTGTTTTGTGGGCGGTGGCAAAATAATCTTCGAAGATATCTTCTTCTTGTGCGATGGGAAGAAAAGAGAAGATACCGCCACCACCATTATTAATGATGCATACCAAGAGAGGAATTTTACGCGTGGAGAGCTGTAGGAGGCTCCCAATATCGTGTATGGAAGCGATATCGCCGATGAGGAGTACAGCAGGATTTTTTGAGGCATGTGTCCAGCCGGCTGCAGTAGCGACGATACCATCTATTCCAGAGGCTCCTCGGTTAATCCCAATACGAATCCATTCGTGATGTGTACGTGCAAAGCGATTGATGTCGCGTACAGGCATACTGTTTGAGACAAATAGGCTTGTGTGGGCAGGTAGACTTTTTGTGCAGGCTCGGATGATGGAGGGCTCGTTGAAGTCTTTAAGGCAAGCATTCTCAATACGCTCTTCTATCAATGTTTGAAGTGAATGGACATGAAGAGGGTGTGTGAGTGTACCGATATCTTGTGGGATAGAGGCTAAAATTTGGGTGTGGGAACCTCGCTGTGTTCTTTTTTGTACTGGGGAGATTTGTATGATGGGGCATTTTTGCTTTGCGAGCCATTTTGGGAGCTGTTTGGATACAAAGGTGCCACCCAGATGTACGATGATATCGGGAGTGAACATAGGCCGTTGAGTGTCGAATTGAACGATGGTATCGATTGGGTACAGAGTATTGGGAATATTATTCAATCGGATACCGCTGGCTGCATCACAAAAGATAGGGCATTGTGCTTTTTGTGCGATCAGTAACGCATGTTCTTGATCGGTTTGGTTTTTCAACATTCCGATGACGAGAATAGCTCGTTTGTGGGCAGGCACATTCCAGTCTGTTTGTGGTTGGATTGTCACAAGTCTCGAATACGGGCCATCATCGTACCATAGATTGGGAAGTTTTGTGGGTTGTGGGTCCAAAGGTTTGCGGAACATACAATTGATGTGTACAGGGCCATTTTGGGTTCGTGAAACGGCATGATCGATCAGACTGACAAGATTATGCGCGGAGAAATGTGAATTTGGGCACGGCAGATCAACAAAGAATTGTACATGGTTTCCAAATAGTTGATTTTGATCGATGGTTTGGTTGGCACCTGTGTTTCGAAGTTCTGGTGGACGATCTGCAGAGAGAAGAAGCAATGGGATATTATGTGCTTCCGCCTCAATAACAGCTGGGTATGCATGAGTCATAGCAGAACCGGATGTCGTGACCATTACGGCAGGAACATTGTTGTACTTGCTCAGTCCAAGAGCAAAAAAAGCTGCGCTGCGCTCATCAATAAAAATATGCGCTTGTGCTTTGGGGTGTCGCGCAATGGCAGCGACGAGAGGTGTGGATCGAGATCCTGGAGCAATGCAAAAATGGTATGTACCCAGACGTGTGAGTTCTTCAATAATGAGGGAGCCCCACGTTGTGTTATTCATGGTCTTGTTCTGCGAGAAGTAGGAACTGACGACTTTTGGCCTCAATCTCTTGCCATTCTTGTTCTGGATGAGAACCATCAACAATTCCTGCACCGGCCCAGACAAGACATTGACCATTATGAAAGAGTGCAGACCGAATCCCAACGGCCAATTCCGCTTCATTGTTGCTCAGCCATCCTACAGCCCCTGCATACCATCCACGATCAAAGCCCTCCCACTGTTCGATGAGACGTATGGATTCCTGCTGTGGGAATCCACTTACCGCGGGGGTCGGATGTAGAGCACTGATGAGGTCGTGTGGTGTTACTCCATTTTTGATGGTACCTTCAATGGAGGTTTTGAGATGTATGACGAGGTTGTGTGCACTTACGATGGGCTTTGCGGAA
The DNA here is from genome assembly GCA_002683315.1 of Deltaproteobacteria bacterium. Classification (GTDB taxonomy): domain Bacteria; phylum Myxococcota_A; class UBA796; order UBA796; family UBA796. The sequence continues at coordinate 14,665 of NYTD01000117.1, forward strand.
CGATTTGTGGATGTGCATAGCGGTGCAAGGCGATCGATGATGTGCTGGAGAACAAATCGGTGTTCTCGCTGATCTTTATCGGAATGAAGAAGCTCATCTGGACTGGCTTCTTTAGGTCGTGTTCCGGCGAGAGCTTCGGTTTGAATGGTGTGGTTGTTGATGGAAAGCAGAAGTTCTGGGGAGCATCCAATAAAGAAGTCTTGGCCGAATGGAGAGAAGGCAAAATCAAAACTTGCAGATTGCTGTGCACGAACGGTGCGGAGGACATCAAGGGGATGGTGTGGAATATGTACTTTGGTTTGTCGTGCGATGACGATCTTTTTGAGTGTACTTGAGGAAAAAGCTTCATACGAACTTTCGATCTGTTGTTTCCATACGTTTTTTGATGGTGTATGTTTGGAAGAGATCTTTGGTTCTAGAATAGCAGGGATGGGTGGTTTTGTGTGGGAAAGGATACAATGTACAATGGAGGATTGATTTCCTTGGCGCATATACAAGATTTTGGGAATCCAAAACTTTTCTTGTCCAAAATGTCCCCATCCATCACTATTTTTAGAAAAGGAGCATCCTCCGAATGCGCGTAGAGGATAGGGTAACTCTGCGAGACGGGTCTGGGTTTCCTGTACGGAAGAATAGTGTGGTTCAGCAATTCCGATACCAGCATATTCTGTATGTCCATCTCGAGAGCACCAGTAGATGGTTGGTTGATCATTGTGATCTTTAAGCCATGATAGTGCATCTATTGGTTCATCTATATAAAATGAAGAGTAATAGGGGGCTTCTTGCATCTCTAATGAGTGCAGGTCGAGTTTTTCAAGAATGTGATTCGCCCGTAGGGAATTCACTTGACCCCCTCATATATGTTTGCGATACCCAGTGTGACTGGGTGTACATTGGCTTGTGTAAACCCAGCATCGGTCATCAGGTTGGCAAAGTCTTGTCCATATGGAAACGCTTCGATAGAGGTGTTGAGATAGCGGTATGCTGCTTTGTCTCCGGATACGAGTCCTCCAACGGTGGGAAGAACATGACGAAGATAGAAGAGATGTCCAAAGCGAACGATTGGGTTTTTGGGGATGGAAAACTCCAAAATCATGGCTTTTCCACCGGGTCGGAGGACGCGGTGCATCTCTCGTAGTGCTTTGGGCACATCGGGGACGTTTCGGATTCCAAAAGAGATTGTGATGGCATCAAAGGATTCATCTTCCAATGGTAGGTTGCATGCGTCACCGGTCTTGAGTGTGATTTTATGATCCATGTCTCGGGCTTTGATTTTTTCTCGTCCGACACTGAGCATTCCTTCCGATAAATCCATTCCCAGTGCTTTATTGATGGTTTTGGGATGTTGATCGCACAAAAATAGTGCCTGGTCTGCGGTTCCTGTGGCTAGATCAAGAAGATCGAGTCCTTGCTCTTTGTGTGGCAGCAGTTTGCCTACTTTTTTTCTCCATCTGATATCCAGCCCAAAAGAGAGCATTCTGTTGACGGGATCATAGGTTTTGGCGATGCGGTTGAACATCTCGTATGAGGTACTTTTACTTTGGTCTTGGATACTCATGAGAAGCTCCGTATTGGGTTATTGGCCTCTCTCATGATGGTGAGAGGAGGAGAACAGGAAAACCACCATGAAAAACTTAGTGCTGCTTGGTGTAGCAGCATGGCATTTCCATCTTGGGTTTTGGCTCCGATCTGTTGTGCCTTTTGTAGCAGCGGAGTTTGGGTATACAGTAAGTCGACAACGGTCATGTTAGCGATAAGCGGAGGATGAGGGGGGATCTCTCCTTTTCTTCCCAGTGGAGTGCACTGGACGAGAATAGTGTCAGGCTCTGTACAGTATGTTGTTGGATCGATGCAGGTATCAAAAGTGCATTCTGGATATTGTTCTCTGAGCTCAATCACGAGTTGTTTTGCTCTGGCCATGCTCCGATTGTATATGGTGATGGACGTAACATGTGGAGCCAACGCATGTGTGATGGCTCTTGCTGCTCCTCCTGCACCAATGACAAATATGGGATGGTTTTTGTATTCTATATTGTCTTCTTTAAGTGCGTTTAGAAATCCCTCTGCGTCACTATTTTTACCGACGAGGATCCCATTATTGGAACAAAGAGTATTGACGGCTCCGATTCTTTGTGCGGTACCATCAAGTTGGTCAAGGAGAGGAATGATCGTTTTTTTGTGGGGGGTCGTGATGTTTGCTCCAACAAAAGCGTGGGTTCGAAATGCGGAAGTAAGATTTTGAAGGTCTTTTGGTGTTGGACATGGAAGTGACAGATATACAGCAGGGATTTTTAAATTTTGCAGTGCGGCATTGTGCATCGCATAGCTTTTGGAGTGTGCGATGGGATGACCGATTAATCCTGTGATTTGGGTTTGTGGCGTCATGACAAAAGGAACCGCTTGATCAGAGTTTGTAACGTAAGGGGGGAAAGACCGGTTAGGGTTGTTAATAGCTGCTCAATGAGGGTGGAAAGCTTGAGCATGAGCTGAATTTTTTTGAGTATATTGGATGGAGCCCCTTCTTTTTGTGCTTCTTCGTAGGCTTCTTTGAGCTGAATTTTGGTGCGTTGAAGAAGCCCTTTTTCTCGTTGTTGGAAGACATGAACAATCATGGCAATGAGTTTTTCATTGGCTGTATACGTTTTGGGTTTGGTCTCTTTGTAAAGGAGTACGATGTTCCATGTTTCCAAATCATTGATAAGCATGGATACGCTTCCTTTGGATAAAGAGAGAAAATTTTGGATTTCAGAAGAGCTTAGTGGTATGTCGCGAAGATAAAGTAGACACCAGATACGCCCATGATTTTCTTTGAATCCCCAAAAAGAAATTACGGAACCAACGGCTTTGATCGCTTTTCGTTCCCATGCAGCAAGTGATGATGTTTGCTGAATGGATGACGTGGGTGGTGCGCTTCCTCCTCCGTAGGAATTGGACTTCACACAGCCTCCGATTGCGGGAGACTCTTACAAATATTTCGAACCCATAGTGCTATTTCTCGACATCCGGGACGTTCTACATATGGACCGAGTGCTTCAATGGCTTGATTGATTCTTTGTTCAATGATATCCCGGGTTTGAGCTGCAGCTCCTGTTGCGATGACATATTGGCCAAGATCGAAAATCTCTTCTTCTTCCATTGTTGGACGGTTCCACGCTTTGGAGAGCGCCGAACGAAAATCATCGGAGATGTTTTGTGCAAGGATGAGTGGGTAGCTTGGGTTTTTATTTCTAATGTCTGCAAAGGGTGTTTTTCCCGAATCTGTGGGACGGATATCAAGAAGATCGTCTGCCATTTGGAATGCGATTCCAAAATGTTCACCAAATTGTCCAAATCGTTCTTTTGCTTCGTTATCATTCGCTGTACATGCCGTAGAGCGACCACACCAGCGGAACATTGAAGAGGTTTTTCCTTGTGCGATATATTCCCATTGGAGGATGGGGACATTGGTGGAGCCACGAATATGAGCTTCAAGCATGGTGGCTCGGGTCATTTCGGCAACCACTTCAAGTGCTTCTTGTGCAATTGATCTGGGACAACGATGGAGGCCTTTTATTGATTCAGCAAGGAGGAGATCTCCGGCGAGAACTGCAGTGATATTATCCCATTTTGCATTGACTGTTGGAGCTCCTCTTCGCAGAGTCCCACTATCGATGACATCGTCGTGAAGAAGGCTTGCACCATGGATAAACTCACCTGTAGTGGCGATGTCTACCAATAAATTGAAATCTGCTCCTACAGCAAGACCAAAGAAATAGCAGAGTTTGGGACGGGCTCGTTTGGCTCCTGGAGCCATGCACAAATGTTGTGCGGCAGCAGCAAGGGCGGGACGGTCTGACCATGATGCTTCCTTGTCCCATGCAAGAGAAGATATTATGTTTTGCTCAACTTGATTCAGAAAGGTTTGCTTGGTGGGAGTCATACATCATTCCAATGTAAAAGATGGGAAGACTTGATAAGCCAGATATGAAAATCTTCGAAAAGTAGTAGAGGAAGTTTAAGACCTCTTGAACTTAGTATAACGTACTAATCAACATGGTGTCAATACACCATGTGTGGGTTTGTTTCTGAAGAAATTTATATAAATTCAAGGATTCTTTTATCAATCCAGTCCATGGGGGGGGCTATTTTGTGATATGTGACAATACATTTTGGATTGGAAGGAGAAAAAAATGAGAGTCGTGGTAACCGGAGGAGCGGGGTTTATTGGTGGTACCATTATTCCTATGCTTTTGGATAAAGGGCATCATGTGGTGGTTTTGGATCGATTGATGTATGGTGCGCATGCACTAATCCCTTATTTTATTCATCCGAGCTTCTCTTTTTTTGAGGTGGATGTACGTGATCGCGATGCTCTTGCTCCGCATCTTGCCAAGGCGGATGTGGTGATTCATCTTGCGGCACTTGTTGGATATCCGCTGTGTAAAAAGCTTCCACAAGAAGCAGTCGATGTCAATGTAGGAGGTGCAAAGAACGTACTGGATCTTACGCCAACTTCCACGAGAATGATCTATGCTTCAACAGGATCCAATTATGGGGAGGTGCAGGGAATCTGTACCGAAGATACGCCGCTCAATCCGCTGTCTTTGTATGGTAGAACCAAGACAGAGGCGGAGATGATGTTCTTGAATCGAGAAAATAGTGTGTCTTTGCGCTTTGCGACTGCATTTGGTTTGGCACCGCGTTTGCGACTGGATCTGATGCTAAATGATTTCACATGGCAGGCGATCCATCAGCGTTATCTGGTGGTTTATGAAAAGCATTTTCGTCGCACTTTTATTCACGTTCGTGACATTGCTCGTGCAATCGTTCACGTCGTCGATCCGGATGTATGTCACGGGCACAAGGTGTTTAATGTGGGACATGAGTCTTTGAACTACACCAAGGAAGACATTGTTCTGCTTTTGCAAAAGCGCCTTGATTTTCTTGTGCACTTTGCTGCGATCGGAAGTGATGCCGACAAGCGTGACTATGAAGTCGATTATTCTCGCATTCGTTCTACCGGTTTTTCCATCACGGTCAATATTGAAGATGGTCTCCAAGAGCTTATCGATGGTCTGGGGCTGATTCGCATGAAAAATCCATATAGCAACGTATAAACGATGGCCCAGGATTTTCCCTACACACGTGTCCTCATCACGGGAGGAAGTGGTTTTCTGGGACAGGCTATTGTTCGTGCACTTCAAAAAAAATCGGTTCCACATATCTTCGCTCTTTCATCCAAAGATGGCGATCTGTGTCTCCAATCGCAGAGTGATGCAATCATCAAAAAATACAAGCCAGAATGCATCATTCACTGTGCGGTGCAAGGTGGTGGAATTGGTTGGATGAAACATCATCCGGTGGATTCGGGAGCCGACAATGTGCGGATGAATCTCAATGTGTTGGAGTCTGCGCAAAAGTATGGTGTGCAGTCTGTGATTGGTGTTTCATCTGCGTGTGTGTATCCCAAGCATGGTGCGATCCCGTACAGCGAAGAGGCGGTATGGGAGGGGTATCCAGAGCCGCTTAATGGAAGCTATGCGCTCTCCAAACGGATTATGATGGATTTGGGACGCGCCTATCGCGATCAGTATGGTATGCATACCGCCTTTCCGGTGCTTGCCAATTTGTATGGTCCCGGAGACCATACCGATCCCACCCGTGCCCATGTTGTGGCTGATCTGATGATTCGATGTTCAGCCGATCCAAGCGATCTCATCGTATGGGGAACCGGTATCGCTCGCCGAGAGTTTCTCTTTGTCGATGATGCCGCAGAAGGAGTTTTGGTGTGTGTTCATGCACCCAAGGCGTCGATCATCAATATTGGAACGGGAATCGAAACTCCTATTTTAGAGCTTGCTCAAAAAGTGATTGCGGCTCACAAATTAGATATTCCCATTGTACTCGACAAGACCAAACCCGATGGTCAAATCCGAAAGGTGCTGGATGTAAGTAAGGCGAAAGAGCTTTTGGGCTGGGCGGCACAAACCTCACTCGAAGATGGATTGGCGCAGACTGCAGAGTGGTACAGGGGATATAGGGATAGGTGACGCGGGTTTTATTTTCGTCTTTGGTATTCCTTTAATACTCGTGTCTGCTTTAATACTCGTGTCTGCTCAGAACCTCAACCCTTCGAAGTGACAATGCCACATCTTCAAGGTGAGAACCTTCTCATCCTCTTCATCTTGAGAGAAATCCCTTTGACGAAAATCAAAACGACATGTTTCGCTGATTTTGGGTGCCACCCTCTTTGATTGCTTTGGGCTTCAGAGGTCGTTAAAGTTTATGAAGAAAGTGGAGATGACAATGAAAGAACAAGCCTACAATTTTTGGACAAAATCAAAGCTCAAGGCAATCTTGGATGGGTTGTCGTGTGAATATCGAAGCTCATGGACCAAGGCAAAACTGGTCTCTGCACTGTGCGAACAGCCGGTTGAAACAGTAGTGGATACACTACAGTCCACCGATCTTAAAGATCTGTTGGAAAAATTAAAAGTTTCAAGTAGCGGAAACAAGGCGGATCGAAAGAAGCGTGTACTTGAATTGCTAACGGATGGTGAGAAGACCAAAGTGAAGAAGAGCACAAAAGCAAAAAAAGCAGAATCATTGTCTCCAGAGAAAGTGCTTACATTGGCAAAGGTTCTCTATGATAAATTCGGATCCACACTCATATACGAAGACGATTCGTTTGTCGAGGTGTCGACAAATCTTGATGAATTTGATGTTGATAATGGGGGAGGAAATTTTACCGCAGTAATAGCACACGTCGATACAGGAATACTGGTTGGTTACAAATATTGGGAAGGACTGGAATACAACGGTACGATAGAAGAGCCATTTTTGATCGAATCTCGAACGACCAAAGTGACCATGAGAATCTTCACAGATATCGAAGGCAACGACTTGTTTCGAGTCGCCGACAGCGAAGTAAATATAGAAAAGAAGAGACAAGAGCAACGAGAGCGGATTGTCAGGCTAAGGGAGGCAGAGAAGCGTCGACTGGCCGAGGCACAACGTAGAAAAGAAAGAATTGAAAAGGGTAGAGAGGTCTTTGTCAGAGAAGTACTCAATAATTCGAAAGAGGCTCTTTCACTGGTGGATGTTCCTGCTGGTTCATTTATGATGGGCGCGTTGCCCAATGACGAACATGCAGAAGATCTAGAGACTCCTGAACGGCCTCAGCATGAAGTGACACTAAGTGAAGGAATACAGATATCGATGTATCCATGTACCCAAGAAATCTATTGGATGGTGATGGGTGATAATCCGAGTAAATTCGACGGACTTAACAATCCGGTAGAGACTGTTTCTTGGTGTGATGTGGTGTTGTTTTGCAACAAGATCAGTGAAATGGAAGGACTGGAGGCAGTATATCAACTCCCAGCGGGTTTTGAATCGGCTTGTCGAAGTCAAAGTAAAGATTCCGATGATGATGTGAATGAATTATCAAAGCGGGTATCATGGAATCAAAATGCAAACGGATATCGTTTACCAACGGAAGCAGAGTGGGAGTATTGTGCCCGAGGGGGAGAATCTCATCTGTATTCAGGAAGCAACAACAGTGACGAGGTTGCTTGGTACGAAGACAACAGCGACGATACAACCCATCCTGTGGGGCAAAAGAAAGCCAATGGCTTTGGACTCTACGACATGAGCGGAAATATTTGGGAGTGGGTATGGGATTCCTATTCTAGAGAATACGAGTCATCAGAAAACAACCCAATTTATGTGGATGCCTCCAGCGTAGAGCGCACACTTCGTGGTGGGTGCTACTGTGTTCTCGAATATGTAGGTGAAAGTGAAGTTCGTGCATCTGCGCGTTCTGGACTTGATGCTTCCGAACGGTACGAGTTTCAAAGTTTTCGACTTGTTCGAAATATTGTAAAAAAATAGATTTTTGATTCCAGACCATTGGTTTTGTCTTTATATCCAATCATGCTCACATGCAGAAGCCGAATTATACCTGCGGATTTGCCTGTATAAAAACACCTGTTCATGGTAGAATACTCCACACATACCACGGGGACATCAGATGAACATTGCCATCATTGGAGGTGGGGTATACGGATTGTGTACCGCCTTTGCATTACTCCAGCGAGGCTATCGCTCCATCACTCTTTTTGAATCCGGCAGCTGGCCCAACCGCAATGCCTCCTCGCACGGACATTCACGGATCACACGAAGCGCCTATTCATCCTCATTCTATGTGCGCCTCATGCAAGAAGCACACAACGTCTCTTGGCCCGTACTCGAAAAAGAACTGGGAACACAGCTTCTTCACCCCTGCTCGGGAATCTTCTTTGGGCCCAAAGATGGGCTAATCCAACAGTACCAATCCGCTGTCCAAGAGGCCGGTGCACGTGTGGAAGCAATTCCCACTAAAAAAGCATCCTCTCAATTCCCACAGTTCTCCTTTTCACCCAATGATGTCGTCCTCTTCGATGAAACCGCTGCCGTCATTGCCGCGCAGAAAACGATATCGGGATTGTTGCACTACCTGAAGGCACAAGGCGTGTCTCTTCACCCACAAACCCGTGTAGAGTCCGTGCAGGG
>NYTD01000118.1 GCA_002683315.1 Deltaproteobacteria bacterium
CAACCGATCAAAAACAAAAAAAATGTGATACGCATGACGTTCCTCCATAGTACTATCTACTTCAAGATATACCACTCAAGATAGTAGATGCGCAAAATGTTTTTGATGTTCCCCCATCACTTTTAAATGAAACAGAGTATTTTGATGATGTGTAGTAAAAAAAGGAGGCCACGTTGCCCAACATTTATCATATTGTCCGCAATCAACTCGGCAGTATCCGAAAAGTCTACTTGAAAGGAAACAAAATCTCAAAAAAAGGAGACTTTGCTCAGTTTCCACAGACTGTACTCCTCCTACATGGATTCTTTCAAACTCGAAATATCTGGGATGTAATGGAAACTCGTCTTCGAAGAGCGGGATTCGGCGTTATCAGCCTCAATCTCGGAGGTTTAATGTGGAGGTTCAACACGAAATCCATCACAAAACAGGCCGAATTTCTTTATGCCAAAATGGAGAAGATTTGCAAAAATCATAACATCACGCACTTTCATATCATCGGACATTCTATGGGTGGACTCGTCGCTCGACATTATGTTCAACATTGTGGAGGAGAAAAACGAGTACAAAGCCTCATCACGCTCGGTTCTCCTCATCATGGGACACCAACAGCACTTTTGGGTGTTGGACTTATGGGTTTGGGAATACTATCGATTAGCCCCATGCAAATGCTTCCCAAATCAAAACTGATTCGAAAATTACAAGAAGAAGATTTTCCTATGGATATTCCCTTAATCAGTATTTTTTCTAGACAAGATATTATTTGTCCATGGTGGTGCTCTGTTCTACGAAATGAAAAACAACACCCTTCTATCAAAAACTACCAACTTCGTGGTATTGGACATAGCGAACTAACATACCATCCTCATGTGTTTCGATTGATTCATAAGGAATTATCTACGAGCGTCTCTTCTGAAGAAACAGGTTAGTCTTTTTCTTCTTCTTCCTCTTCTTCTGCTGTATCATTTTCAGCTTCTTGCTCGGCTTCTTTCGCTCTTCGTTCTTCTTCTACAAGAACAGCATCCACATCCTTACAGCATCGAAATGAAATCAGTCTATTTCTGAGAATCTTAGACTTGCTAACGACATTACTACAACGATATCTACGCTCTGGAACACCCCCGACATCTCCTCCTTTCACCACAATTTCTTTGGTTGTTGTTGGTGAAATACTGCTTGTCCACTCTGCTGCATCAGAACTCATTCCATAGACACCATATGCATTCTTACATCTCTCTTCGTAGTTCTCTTTGTTGCAATACTCTTCATCATATGTATCATCAAACGCATAGATGTAATTTTTGACGCCTCTACAGACCTTTTCCCACTCTGTAGCGGTACACAATCGCTTCCCTTCTTTTGCGCAAAACTTGCCGGCCTCTTCTTGCGTAACATTGCCCAAAAACTCAGCTTTTTCACCTTTCATTGGTAGCTTATTGGGATACTCAAATTGATCGATGTAAAAGTGATTCACATTCACTATATCCGCAGCAACATCGGTATCTCGCTTTTTGGTGAGTTTATAGTCATATTCTCTTTGAAAGACACCGATCACGACAGGACCTGAAGGAATATACCGCATTCCTCCAACTTTGGCGTTCATCTCTGTCACCTTCATTGGATCAGGAGGATCAAAATTCTCTTTAATTTCTTTGAGCAGCAGCGCGTCTTCTTTCTGTACTTGCTCAAACTGTTGCTCTTGTGGTGAAGGAACACCTTCATTCATTTGCAAGTATCCAATAAACGCACTCAATACAATGACTGCTGCACTCAAAGCGAAAATCGCAATACGATTATTGCCTTTGGGATTAGAAACAACAAATTCACCTACACTTTGGCGAATATGTTCCGCCATTGCTTTGGCTGAATCATAACGATCTTCCGGTTGAAAATTCAAAGCGTAATTAATGATATCATCAACTTCTGAGGAGAGATTACTTCGAATCTGTGAAGGAGGTAGATAGGTTCCTTGCGCGGGTTTCCCTACCAAAAGCTCATATAAGATATTACCAATAGAGAAAATGTCGGATGCTGGGGAAGAATCTTTATTCATAGCCAATTCAGGACGACATTCAGGAGGTCTATATACATTTCGAGGTGTATCACTACCCAAGATTGCTGCGGTCATAACATCGTTTAGCTTGACCCTGCGAACAAAACGCTCTCCCAAAGCACTATCTTTCACCAAGATATTCTCTGGCTTGATCGTGGTGTGAAAAATTCCCACCTTATGAAGTTCCTCAACAGCATCCAAAATCTTTGCTGCAATAGAAAATGCCTCTTCAATAGAGAAGTCTATCATTTCAGATTGCTTATTAATAATCAATGCTCGCAGATTTTCGCTACGGAAATATTCTTGTGTAAAAAATAATGTCTCTTGGTATAGACCAATATTCCCATACTGAATCATATTGGGATGTTTTATGGTGCGGATTTTGTGAATAAGTCCCTGCACCTCTTCAAAATCGTTTTTATCTTTGTATTCTTTTCGAATGAAACGCAGGACCAAAAAAGTTTCTTGTTCAACATGTTTTACAACATAAGTCGGACCAAGGAGACTTTCTCCAAGATACTTTTCAATTTCATACCGACTCGCGATGACCGTCCCTCTATCTAAGGGCTTTGAATCTATACTTTCAGAACTCACACTGTACTCCTACATGATTCATATACTCCACATACTAGATTATCCCTTTTCGAAGTAACTTTGCAACCCCCCAAACGAAGCTTATGTAAATCACACATGATTTTTGCAAATAAAAACAACTCTCTGCCGTGCTTTCTACCATATAATAATCATAGAACCGCTAATATCTGCAGAGGCAACAATGCAAATACCAAAAAATGTGCTCAAAGAATGGCCTTTTTCAGTACTATCGAAAAAATCCAAAAAAAAACTTTGTCAGCAATCGTGCGTTCAGAAGACATATACTCAAAATGAAGAAATTCATACACAAACCCCACTCTTTTTTGTACAAAAAGGTCACATCCGTGTCTATGAAAAAGAAGAAGAATTATCTTTTCTTCATCAAATTGGATCTGGGTGTATCTTTGGACTCCGCGAAACAATCTTACATACATCTCAAAAATATACGCTTATCGCACAAACTGATGTAGAAATATTATCTTTTGACCCATCAATCATTCACCAACTCGCTATCGAAGAACCTCAATTCTCTCTGGCTCTATCACGTAGTCTCCGAAAAAAATCAGATCTATTCGGCGATATAAAGAACTTTGTCTCACACATTCAAACGGCCAAAAGAGAGGGTTCTGTAAATATAGAACGGTTGTTGCCGTACTATCGAAAAATGAAACCCGCTCTCCATCCTTCTATAGATGGTTCGACGATTGATTTCGGAGCATGGAGTTATGCAAAAAATCGTCTTCCACAAGATATACTCCAAACTCATGTATATCTATTATCTACAGAGATGCCTACACTTCTAAAACCAATCTCTCCATCCTTGAATAGTGTTGAAACGCGATACCGCAGACGTACCATAAAAAGATTGGGTGCAGGTAAAACACTCATCCTCGTTCGAGATATGCATACTGATCTTATTGATTTTTTAAGCAATCTTTGTCTTCACGCTATCGAAGCTCGTAAAATGCGTAAAAAGCTTCACAAACACAATATCTTAGCACAACTCACCCTCCCCGAAAGTGAATTAGAGCAACTCCTTCAAGACACCTTAAAAGCAGATTGGACAAACTACAAAGCTCTGTGGAGCAACAACACCATACAATCTCTCAAAAACCTCACCGTCCATCACGAAGACTACTTTTTATGTATTGAGCAAAATGAAAATACACATGTGGAAGATGCTACAGAAAGATGGATTACCACCATTCAAAAAACCTGTACAGACCTCAAAATCGATATGGAACATGTCGAAATAGATATCATAAGTTCAAACAGATTTGCTATGGAACAATGCCTATCCCCATATATTCACAGCCACAAAGAAGCGATAACAACATGGGGAAAAGAAAATTGTACTCATATTCTATCCCATCTTTTTTCCAATCATGATGACTACATTTATGCCATACTTCCACATTATCTAGAAGCATTTCCCAATATGCACACTCTATTCGAACAGCCGTTCGAAGGTTTATACAATTGCAATGACACAAGCTCTACGGGAATCCCTGTTGATATCATTCATCCTGCCTCTCTCAACGTTGATCATGTTGACTCACACTTACAACCTACACAAAATCCCAACCATATCATTATCAATATTGACTATGCATTCGGAAAACAGGCTGAAGACATTTTATGTAGTTTGATCACCCTATTCCACCACAACATACGTTCCATCAACATCATGGGGAAAGCAGGTGCCTTAGTTGGGAAGAGAGGAGATATACTGCTCGCTACACATGTTGTTCTTGCCGACCGAGAAGTGGCATATCCCATGCTTCATTCGGGTATTGATTCAAACAACCCATTTCTTCGAAATGTTCACAAGGGCTCAGTCCTAACGGTGGAAGGAACCCTTCTACAGAATAGACCTCTTCTACATTATTTTCAATCTCTTTGGGGATGTGTCGGACTTGAAATGGAAGGCTATTTTTACGCGAGACAAATCCAGCAAGCCATATATCGAAAAAGTGTCAAAAAAACCATCGAAACCAACTTTCTGTATTTTATTTCCGATCTACCCATGCAAGAAGGATCACAACTATCAAAAGATATGGCCCCCCATGAATCGATTCCACCTCTTTTTGGTATTATTCGTTCATTTTTACACAATATCTTCTCTCGAGACTCAACATGATTCCTTTTCATCTCGCATTTCCTGTACATGATCTAGAACAGACTCGATATTTTTATGGAACCATACTTCAATGTACAGAGGGGCGCAGCGCGCCTCGTTGGATCGACTTTGATTTTTTTGGACATCAACTATCTGCTCATCTTGTCGATATAGAGCCATCTCATACGCAAACCAATAAAGTCGATGGAGATGCGGTACCCACAAGACACTTTGGTGCAATCATACCTTGGGAACAGTGGGAAAACCTACACAATCGATGTAGCGAAATGGGTGTTCGATTTCGGATTACTCCAAAAATCCGGTTTCAAGGTAAAGAAGGAGAACAAGGTACTTTTTTTATTGATGACCCCAGTGGAAATGTTCTTGAGTTTAAAACATTTCGGAACAACGAACAAATTTTTGCTCGTCAATAAAAAAACTATAAGGTAGTTCCCATATCCAATTCTGTAGGATTCAACGGTATCATAATCGTAAACATCGTTCCTTCTCCTTCCACTGAAGAACAAAGCAACTCTCCTTTATGTGCCTTTACAATTCTTCGGCAAATATCCAACCCAAGCCCCAAACCGTTCTCTCCCTTCGTTGTAAACAATGGATCAAACACACGACGAATCAACTCTTTGGGAATACCGATACCATTATCCTTAACTGCGATGCAAGCATAGCCAGCATTGGTATACGTGCGAACGTTGATTGTCGGTTCAAGACTATCTTCCACTGCATCGGCTGCATTTTGTATAAGATTGATCAACACCTGTCTTAGTCGATCTGTATCCATAATTAATTGTGGGTTATCGTCACATGTGTATGTAAGCCTCGCTCGACGAACCTTTGCATCACACGATACAAATCGGATGACTTTTTCTACAACCTCTTTGAGTTCATGTGCAAGCATATTGTATTGTCGCGTATCACCTCGAGCAAACATTCGGATCTCATCTACCAAATCCAGAATTCTTCGTCGGGCCTCAATCACCATTTCCGTCATTTCTTGTATATCTTCATCTTCAGGATACTGTTCTGCTACAAAGTCTGCCAGCATCAATGGACTGAGATGATTTTTTACTTCATGAATCACACCACTTGACAATCGACCAATGGCCGCCATTTTTTCTGATTTCAATAGCTGCTCTTGCGTTTCTAGAATTTTTCTATTCGCAGATTCTAGCTCACGTAAATATTGCTCTCTTTGTCCTTGTAATTCTAAGTTTTGAATGGTTCTGGCTAATAATCCAGCTACAATGCACAACAGCTCTAAATCAGCTTCTTGAACATCTGGATCAGAATCTTCTGCCAAAATGGCCAAAATCCCTCGAGATTGTTCTTCAATGATAATTGGTGCTGCAAGTACCGATGCCGTTAAACTCATCAAAATAGACTGCGAGCTATTGAAACGTTCATCATTTTGTAAATCTGGAGCAATTACGCCACACTGTTCATTGAGGACATAATTTGCGAGTGTAGAACTTATGGAGACTTTTTGATTGGTCTCTCCACGCTTGTTCCGAACCGCCTTGGTCTGTAAGACCTCTCGTTCATCAAGCATAACCACATAGGCCAAATCTCCACCAGGAACTTTTATCAGTAAATCAAGGACTCCATCCAGCATAGAAGAGATGTCGTCTTCGCGATGCATCGCTTTACTAATTTCGAAAAGCGTCGCAAAATTTCTGGTTTGACGATGCAATTCATGCTGTTCTTGTGGCATTTCATTTTGAAGCTTTTCCGTAACACCAATCGCCTCAAAATAATCATGGACGTGCATTGTTTCCAAGGATGGCATCGACAACTGTGCCATTTGTTTCACCATCGTGGTTTTTTGGGGAAAGATCGATTCTACAACTTGAACTTCCTTGTTATCAACACGCTGCACTTTAAAATCAGTGCTTCCCAAACGCACGATATCTCCTTCGTGCAACCGCGTTCTTTCTATTTGAACACCATTGACAAAGCTTCCATTGAGACTGCCCAAATCCTCAACAAAAAGCTGTTCTCGTTCATTCCAGAAAAAACGGGCTTGCTGCCTTGAGGATCGTACATCTGCAATAAATATATCGCATGATCGT
Source organism: Deltaproteobacteria bacterium (assembly GCA_002683315.1). GTDB lineage: Bacteria > Myxococcota_A > UBA796 > UBA796 > UBA796. Next base: position 6,851 of record NYTD01000118.1, read on the forward strand.
GATCGTCCCACAATAAGGGGATCATGACCAGTATACGTTCTGTCTTTTTGATCTTTATTTAAACCTTTTATACAAAGTTGATTACCCATTTTTTGACGCCACCTTGTAACTTTCATATATATAGGAGGAAATGTACTCTTTTATCTATCAAAACACCAATTATTCTTACTGAGAACTATGGCCTCCAACTCAAAAAAATCTGTGATCGCTGCAATCGGCGGAAACACAATTGTTATGATAGCCAAATGTATTGGCTTCTTTTTTACGGGTTCTAGCTCAATGCTGGCTGAATCCATTCACTCTTTCGCAGATGTTCTTAATCAGTCTTTACTCCTAATCGGTATGAATAAATCAGAAAAATCTCCTGATACAGAACATGCTACCGGATACGGACGAGAAAGATTTATCTGGTCACTGATCAGTGCTGTTGGGATATTTTTCTTGGGATGTGGGGTAACCATATACCATGGTATTTCACATCTCCTACACCCCACGCCCCACCAAGACTACGGTTTATGGCCTTTCTTTATCCTTCTCTTTTCGTTGGTGATTGAAGGTTGGGTCTTCTATATTGCATGGAAGTCAATCAAAATCGAAGCCAACGAGAAACCTTTTTGGGCATATCTTCGAAAAGAAGCAGATCCTTCCGCGGTCGCTGTGTTCATGGAAGATGCAGCTGCTTGTTTTGGAATCATTATTGCTATGATCAGTATTGGACTCACTTCATGGACACATGAAACCTACTGGGATGCCATAGGCTCTATCATTATCGGTGTTCTATTGGGTATTATTGCTATCTGGCTCATACAAAGAAACAGAGAACTTCTTGTCGGGCAAAGAATCCCTGATCAAGATATGGATAAACTTCAAAAAATCTTACAAAAGGGATTTCTCGGAAAAGTAGACCACATTCGTTCTGAAGTGATTGGTGCCGAACAGTATGATATCCAAGTGGAGATAGAAGTAAACGAACACAAACTGGTCGAAACGATTCCGATATCTTTACAAGAAGAATACGAGAAGATTCAAAACTTTGACGATTTCTCTGCGTTTGCACAAAAATTATCGGTTCTTTCTATGGAGCATTTGACCTCAACGATAGACCAGCTAGAGACCGAAATTCAAAAAGAACTTCCCAAAACGCGGTTTATCGATATTGAGCCTAACTAGATATCTTGTTTCGGTTCTTGGAGTGTAAGTCTTTCTAATTCTGTCAGAACAGACCGATATGTCCAAGGATCATATTTTGCTAATCTTCTTGCATGACGAAGAGCAATGTTTTGCTTCTTACATCGGTGAGCCAAAAACCGATATTTCCCTTTCCCTTCGGGAAAACGGAGAACGATACTTACACGATTTGTACTATCAATGGATGCCATCAACCCTTGTAAGGAAGCATTATCTTCTGAATCAAGTATCGCCGTTTTTTTTCCATTTCGGCTTCGATGATTAATAAGCTCGGTTAAAAGTCTGGTCATTTGTGTTTTGTTTCCAACCAAAGATGGAATTTCTAAAACCAAACGCTCGTGATGACAAATATCTGTATGCTCCCATGTTCTATCAAGTACACGACGAATCATCCGACTAAACATATCATCTTTTCGAATGACTGGTGCGTCGTACCCTAACCAATGCCGTGCTACTGTTGTTTTTCCTGACCCAGCTGGGCCAAGAAGAAACAACACGGGACGAGAAGTCAACGCTGCTGGTTGATCTCTGTTTCCCACGAACTCAGTGAAAGTTCCAGTGAGAAAAACTACGGGTGGTTTTGGCCTACGACGCGTCATAAATCTTAGAGATAGCTCTTTGCAATAACCAATCGCTGTATTTCGCTCGTTCCCTCATACAGGGTTGTAATACGAGCATCACGATAGAGTCGCTCTACCTCATACTCTTTGCTGTATCCATAACCACCATGAATTTGCAATGCCTTATCTGCACAAAAATTAGCGCACTCACTTGCATATAGTTTGGCCATCGAACATGCTCGACTAACGACGGAACGATCAAACTCTTCTCCTTCCATCTCTCTGTCTTTCAGGGTTGCCGCTTTCCATGTAAGAAGCCTTGCCGCTTCAATCTTTGTCGCCATGTCAGCAATCATCCATTGGATCGCTTGTAGTTTCGAAATCGGCTTTCCAAACGCGGCACGCTCCTTTGCATAGGTTTGTGCCAAATCAAAAGCGCGCTGCGCAATACCAAGTGCTTGTGCAGCGATTCCAATACGACCACCGTCCAATGTATTCATCGCAACAGTAAATCCATCTCCCTCATCGCCGAGTAAATTCTGCTTCGGAACCTTGAGATTATCAAAGACAAGTGCAGAAGTACCAGAACATGCTATCCCCATTTTCTCTTCTATTTTACCAACCGAATACCCTTCAAAAGAACGCTCCAGAATAAACGCTGATACATATCCGGTTGGGCTGCGATACTTATTGATTTTGCGATCAACCATAGAATTATAGTCTCTGTTGGCATACGTCACACAGATGTCAGCTTGCGGACCATTGGTAATCCACATCTTTCTTCCGTTTAGGATGTATCCATCTTCTGTTTTTTCCATTTTGGTTCGTTGTGCAGCTGCGTCTGAACCTGCCTCTGGTTCAGTAAGTGCATAACAACCGAGCTTTTCACCAGCAGCAAGAGGAGCCAAATACTTTTGCTTTTGCTCTTCATTACCGAATTTAAAGATGGGCCAACATACCAAAGAATTGTTGACACTCATGATGACACCAACACCAGCATCAGCGTAGCAGATCTCTTCAAGAGCAACCACGTAATCAAGGATTTTGTATCCTCCACCATTATACTCTTCTGGGATAAACATACCCAAAAAACCTTGTTCAGCCATCTCTTTGACGATGTCGGTTGGATATTCATGAGACAGATCTCGTTGCGCAGCACCCGGCGCGATGAGATCTTGTGCTAGCTCTCGAGCCGCATCTTGGATTTCTTTGGTTTCTTCGGGAAGTTCAAACATGATATTCTCCATAATGTCAAAATAGTGGTTCGTTAATTGTTACAACATAAAACAAAGGATTCGTTACATATGCCTCACAATTGCTCTTAACGTTCAAAAGCGAGAAGAAAAGCAAAATCTAACGTTCCAGATCATCAGTACGTATAGAATCCGCGCTTGGTTTTTTTACCGAGCCATCCAGCCTCTACATACTTACGCAAAAGTGGAGATGGACGATACTTGCTGTCTTTGAATCCATCATGCAGAACTTCCATGATCGCCAAACAGGTATCCAGTCCGATAAAATCGGCGAGTGTTAGGGGGCCCATTGGAACATTGGTTCCCAACTTCATAGCGGTATCAATATCTTCGACAGTTCCAATGCCCTCATATAGTGCTTGGACTGCTTCATTAATATACGGCATTAAAATTCTATTCACAATAAAGCCAGGCATATCTCGCCCTTCTACTGTGGTCTTACCCATCTTTTGCGCTACAGCTTCTACTGCCTTGTATGTTTCTTCACTCGTACCTAATCCTCGAATGAGCTCTACAAGCTTCATTACAGGAACAGGATTCATAAAATGCATTCCCATTACGCGCTCGGGACGATTGGTATGCGATGCGATGGAGGTGATGGAAATGGATGACGTGTTGGAAGCCAAAATCACATGATCTGGAGTGCACGCAGACAGCTGCTCAAAGATTTTATTTTTCAAGTCTACTCGTTCTGTTGCTGCTTCGACGACAAGTTGAGCTTGTGCATGTGCAGAGAGATCGGTTGTTGTCTGAATGCGAGACAAAGCATCGCCGATAGACGCTGCAAGATCTGTTCGCTTTTGTGCGTGTTCGTCAGCAGAAATCGCACCTGCCGCTAATTTTTTATCCAAACGTTTGAGACCACGATTCATGTTGTTTTCAATCCCGGCCACTGCACGTGTAAGAACGTCTGCACTTATATCCGTCAAAATCACATCGTATCCAGACATTGCGGCAACATGCGCAATTCCTGCCCCCATTTGTCCAGCACCCACAACACCAATCGTTTTGATTTCCATCAATTCCCCCTTCTTTGATTTCCGATCTATCTTAACAAATCCACATCAGACCGCAAAGATGTCGTGAATAATTCATGATAGTTGCGCAAGGTGATCGCGGAGATTGCGCAAGGAATCCAATAATGCCAAAAGTTGAGCTTGGATCGCGCGATCCGATTCGTTCAATTCAGAGAATCGAGCAATGTTCGCTGCAAGGCGATCTAGATTCTCTGTCTCCAACGTAAATTTTGGATCAACATCAGTAAGTAAAGCTTCTGTATATGCAAGCACCATGGTCTCCAGATCCAAAACCATAAAGATCTGCTCGTCTAGCTCATCAAACTGAGCGCTGTCAGGCACAATCAACGTTTCGTGTATATCAAAAAGCTCTTTTAGACGATTCATTGTGCCCCCAGAAGTGATTCAAAGATAAAAACTGCACCAAGACCATTGCCCTTTCTTGGAGCACCAAGAAGTAGGTCATCATCGCCATCATCGTCCATATCAAAGGCAATCCCTTCTGCACCCATAGCATCCGAATAATCACGAGATATAAAGAAACCTGTCGAATCTGTTGATAAATAGGTTCCTGATTCCAAATCCGCTCCGTAAAAAACATGGGTTGTTGGGTACAATGAAGATTGGCAATTGAGTGCATCCGTATTGAGTTGGCTAACAATGACATCAGGAATACCATCACCATCATAATCTCCCGAACGATCATTGGTACTCAATTCTGCGCAATCTTCAGCACCTTCAATAATTATATCAGATATGCTGGCTACAGCACCTCCATTTATAGCCTGATTTCCATCCACAATATATACAACACCTGCACTTGCAAACGTAGTATCCGTTGTAGATGCCGCGATCAGAAGCTCTGCATATCCATCTCCGTCCAGATCTTCTGCGACCCCTAAATCCTTTGCAAAAGATGTCGGATCTCCATCACTGTTGGATACAGGGCCTGTAAGCATAGCGTAATCTGATAATCCAAGATTCCCACCACCCAAAAGCTCTGTTCCCGACACGATTGAGATGGTTGGATTGCTTCCTGTTTGGTATGCGGCCGCCAAATCATCAAAACCATCCCCGTCAAAATCTACTCCACCGGCTGTTTCGCTCCCGATACCATTGCCCGTAAGCTTCATAAGTGTATCTGGGTCACTGAAAGAACCTCCTTGGGCTATCTGAGAGCCACTCCATACAGAAATCGATGCGCTGGTATCAAAATACGCTCCTGTACCAGTAGCCAAATCATTCCATCCGTCCCCATCGACATCACCTATATTATGCACATCAATCCCGTGATAGGTACCACCACTCAGCGTAGCCAAACTATCAGAGACTGTAAAATTTCCTCCTTGGGCAAGTACTGAACCTGAAAATACATATACATCTCCATATGTTGGAGAACCAATGGCCACATCAATAACATTGTCCCCCGTAATATCACCAACAGAAGCCAGGTCGTATCCCAGATATGCCCCCTCCTCTCCCGATATCACTGCATGCGCTATATCTGCAGGAAGTCCTGCTGTTACACTTAAAGAGAAAACATACACCTTACCAGCAGAAGCTCCTGTTTCCGAATTGGCCAAACCAAAAGGACTGGAAACAAGAACATTTTGGATTCCGTCTCCGGTGTAATCTCCTACCGCAGCTGCTCCCATTCCCAAAGATTGATCATCACTCAAAGCAGTCGAGTAATAAGAGGCATAGGCATCAAAAGCACCAAGCTCATCTACAATACCATCACAGTTTCTATCAAAACCATCCCACACTTCTTGACCAAGAGAATTGCTCAACGGATCATTATCATCACAATCTCCCCCACCATACTCTAAGGCTTGATCTCCATCAAAATCAGCATCATAATCATCTTTGGAATCACAATCTTGATCTACACCATCGTACCAGATCTCTTCCATATCTGGATTGATATTGGGATCTGTATCATCGCAATCGGTTGACTCCGTACCACGCCCAATATGACCATCACCATCACAATCGTTGTTATTTTCCGCCTCTAAATCACCCATGCAATCTTGATCAAGACCATCATAACAAATTTCCTCAGCTCCTGGATAGACCGTCGCATTGTTATCATTGCAATCATCTCCTCCTGCACTTAATCCAATAAACCCATCACCATCAACATCATTAAGATCACCATCTCCGGCACAATCGTTATCTTTTCCATCATACGGTATTTCCACGGCTCCCGGATAGACCAAGCCATCATTGGGGTCGCAATCTTCTTCATCTACCACACCATCACAATCTGCGTCCACAGACTGATCACAAGGCCCATCTGTCGCATCAGGTTCTGAAGAAGGAAGAGCAGGTGTCGTTGTCTCTTTTTCTCCACAGGCAAAAAACCATAACCAAATCATTCCCATTTTCTTTCAAACCTCCCATACTTGATGTCTGTTAATGATATCATTTGCTCATAACATTACACCAATCTATCTTCATGTCCTTTATCTTTTCTACCATCATCATCACATTTTTGTGCTCGATTCCTTTTGGACTTATCGTTGCTACTCTATTCTACGATATAGACCCACGACACTATCACAGTCGAAATATAGGAATGAGTAATACATGGAGATGTTGTGGAGCCGGCGCTGGTCTTGCAACACTTTTCTTGGACACAGGAAAGACTGTCTTTGCATTATGGATCGCAACAACAATCAATGCACCTAACCTCTTCGTCTTGGGGTTTTTGTGTGTTTTCTTTCACTGTTTTTCTATCTACCTCAATGGTAAAGGAGGAAAAGGAGTAGCTTGTGCAGGTGGTGTTATACTATTTTTCGCCCCTCCAATATGGTATACCGCTATAGGAACGTGGATATTAATTCGATTTCTATCCAATAAAGCAAGTGTCGCTTCATTGTGTGCAACCCTCACTGTTATAATACACACGTTCTTGTATGAAGTATGGTTTGCTCCATGTATTTCAATGATAGGGCTTCTTGTTCTCATAAGACACAAAGAAAACATTATCCGTTTACGTAAAAAACAAGAACTGAATTTGTGAAACCAGCCGTATGATAGGTGTTAAATCAATCTTTGTGGCATCGTAATTTATGAATCGTAATCATCACATCATCTTTTTGCTCTCTTTGTGTGTTCTTTTGCTGACAGCTATCTTCGCTGTGATTAGCAAGAACATCGTACTCCCTTTACTGATGTTCGCGGGAATTGGAGGATTGTTCGCATTTTTTTATAATCCTCGTCTCATGCTTTTTGTCATTCTTTTTATTCGGATTCAGCTTGATCTTCTATGGTGGCTCCCTTTTTCTATTGGTTCCATCAACCTCTTGGCTGCATTTACTGGAGGAATAACCATATTGGGAACCATTATGGCCATAATGCGATTCTCCAATGACATCGAAAGACATCCTTGTACCCCATATTTTCTTACCTTAATCATCTTTCTCATACTTGGAGCAACACGGGCTTTTAACAGCAAAATTATGGTCGATGAATTCTTTCGTATTTATAGTCCTATACTCATGATTTTTTTGGCTACATCCCTATTTAATCAAAAGAAGGATTGGGAAAAACTTATGTTTGTTTTTCTCTTCTCTAGCTTCATTCCCATCTCTGCATCTTTCTATCATCTTATCACGGGACAGATGAGTACCATTACACTTGATGGAGTCCAAAGACTTCTTGGAGGATATCAGAACCTTCGAAATCACTCCTTGATGATGTTCATCTTTTCATGCTGTGGCGTATATTTTTTCTTCCAGTCAAAAAACCGTATGCAGCGGTTTTTGTACGGTGGATATTGCCTGACCACACTTTCATTTTTATATCTGACACAAACAAGAGCTACCCTCATTGTTTTTGGAGTCTTTACACTTACGTTTTTATACCTAACCGAAAGAAAATCATGGCTTTTTGCTGGGTTAATTATTTCTATACCCATCGTCGCACTAAATCCAAGTCTTCTTCAGCGGTTTTCCGAATTTACAAGCATCTTCTCATCTCTTACGGAAAATTCAGCACAAGAAATTGATTTATCAAGCATGGGAAGTGGTCGTTTTGGTCTATGGAGTAATTCCATGGAGGCATACCTTGAACATTCACTTCCCGAAGTGATTCTCGGTTTGGGATTTGGATACCACTGGATTTTAACAAGAGGAGCATACAGTGGTTTTGCTCTTGTACAAGGAGGTTTTGTCGATACGCACAATGACATGCTTCGTATTCTGTATCAAATAGGTCCAATTGGACTTCTTCTATTCTGTTTTATGCTCTTTCACGGAATCAAAACATCCTGGTGGGTCAATAAAAATGCTCCGACTAGGAAGCAAAGAGAATTAGGAGCGATTCTTCTTGCTTTGTGTATTGCCATCATCATCAATAATATCTTAAGTAATGGAATCAATTCTCGAACGACATTTGGATGGTGCTTTTGGTATCTTATCGCAATTTCATATATATCGAAACGAGAGATACTCAATGAGCGTATTGCTCAAGCGAAACATTCTCTCGCAAAAGACATCGCTCCACCTGACAAAGAACCAACAACTGTACACTACGTGCGTACGCCGGTATTATCTCATGCTCGGCAAGCTGATAAATCGAACATCTATACTCTTCCTTCAACGAAAACTGATTGATTCTACAATCTTGAATGTGCTCTACTTGCTGAGCTTTTGGCCAACAATACACCATTGACTCTTCACGCTCTACACGTATAATCAACCATTTTAGCTCCTGAGCAAGTTTTCCGAGCTCTTCTTGCATCTCAGGCCAAGAAACATCTTGTACATGCGCACACCACTGCTCAACCAAGAGAATCTGATCATTGGAATCTTGCTGTAGTGCTTCCATAACTTTTTGCTTTCGAGAGGTTGATATAATGGATCCATAGCCCAAGAATCTCATTGAAACAGCACCCAAAGGAATAATAGCCAAA
>NYTD01000119.1 GCA_002683315.1 Deltaproteobacteria bacterium
CAAAAGCCTTTATCTAAAATCGATTAGATAAAGGCTTTTTTTTGGAGTACACATGACCCATAAAACACTCTTTGGCATCGCAGCCATTCTTACATCTATTGGATTCGTTTTACAGTCCATACCTACAGCTGGAGCATATGGTCCTACCATTAGCATGGGAAGTAATGCAAACTTTGCGATCTACTACTCTTCTTATCAATCAGGAACCGTGTTCACAAACACCACATCTATGACAGCCATCATCACCGATATTAGCGTCACCTCCTCTACATATGGCTGTACTCGAAGATTATCGATCAGCAATAGCACAGATCAATTCAGCCTTACAAACGTGGGGAGTGACTCAAAAGTAATTTCTCTTATCTCTGGAATTAAGGTTCCGGCAGGAGAATCTCTATCTACAACAGGTGGAACCTACTGCCAAGATCTATCGATTTCGGGGTACTATGCACATCCATAGATTCTAGATAAGATAAATTAAGTCTTTCAGTGATGCTCGATAATGTTCCAACGCTTCATCGTGAAAATGAAGACCACTTCCGTCCATTCGAAACTGCACCACAGAATCTTCGCGAAATGCACGAATGGCATGTTTTATATTGATTAGTGATAATGCTTCTGGTCTCATCACTTCTCCAATTGCCAATCGAGCTTTGCCAAAGTCCTGAATCTTATTGGGAAGATCTTTCGGCTCTATCTCTCGACCGCGAAATGATGAGGTAGCATTAAGTACCAACAAGTATGATTCTAAGAAATTTTGTGTCAACCCAGCCAGTTCCTTTGCTCTATCCTCAGAAGCAATACTTAAGTCTTCATTAAGAGCACCATACTGTATTAGAGCGCTACAGGCCTCGTTAAAAAGAGTATCAACAGCAGTATCAGGGTCATAAAAGAATTCGTAACGCAAAATATAATGCTGCAATAGAAAGAAATCCTCGGCTTGTTTTCGATCTGTTGTGCATAAGAAGGCACTTGATGCAATGGATACAAACGCAACAAAATGAATCAATGAATTTTTGTAGTATTCCAAAGTGACACGTGCATCGTCTTCGATTTTGATGATATCTCCATTTTCATCATCAATCTTTTGAATACATTTCTCACCTAAAAACCGATTCAAAGCCTCAATAACAACCCAACCACCATGAGAAAGTGAATCTGCGCGAACGGCTCCCAAGCGTTCCAATAGCTCGTTGAGACGAGTTGCTTGCTCTTGAACTTCCAAAATCCGGATTCCTTTTCGCCCTACACCAAGCAAAACAAGAGCTGTAATACCAGTAGGAAGTATCAGCATGCTTTTTCCAATGCGATGAATAATTCGCTCCGAAATTCGCATCAATTGCTCTCTCCTCTCTCGCTCATCATGCTCTTTCCAAGGCTTTTCTAGTTTTTGATGAACTTGGTTCATGGAAATAGGCTCTCCAACACGGATATATACCTTTCCAAGCCTCTTAAACAGAACACGGGTAGATTTTAATACCCCCTGAACGCTTTCTTTTTCTTTCTTTTTTCCAGAGAGCTCTTTGGCATATGCTTTTTCTTCTGCGATTTGCTCATATGAAATAGAAATGGGTAAAATAGACACATCTTTGTTGAGACGAACCGATTGAGAAGCCTCTACAACCATACCGAGTACACCAACTTTGGGAGGAAGAAGCTTTCCATTTCGAGAGCGTCCACCTTCAATAAAAAACTCAATGGGAAATTCATCTCGAACAAGTAAACGAAGATAGGCTTGAAACAAGACAGGAAAGACGGCTTCCCCTTGAAAACTTCTACGAATAAAAAAAGCACCAGACTTTCTAAAGATCGTTCCCAACGGCCAAAAAGACAGATTCTCTCCAGCCACAATATGTGGCATAACAAGACCTCTATCGTAACAGATACTGGACAACAATAAATAATCCAAATGAGATCGATGGGATGGAATCAAGATCGGTGTTCCCATACGAACAGCCTGACGAATTCGCTCCAAATCTTCTTCTCGTACATCAATCCCAGAATAAATTCTACTCCAAATGAAACGACACAAGGCTCCCATAAATACAATCATTCGAAAAGAGAAACGAGCCATAATCGAATTGAGAATTTTATCCATTGAAGCCCGAATCTGCTCTTCACTCTTGCGCTTTTCCTGCATCTGTTCTTTGATCAGTGCCTTAACACTTGGAGAATCCATCACCAGCTTCTTTGTCCAAGAATGAGAACGAATACGGGGACCTCGGATCACATGTGATTCGCGATATAAGTATCGACGAAGCAACAAACGCAACGCTCTCTCTTGTCTCTCGGGCCGATCTTTGGACATTCTTGTTAAAAAATCACGAAGATGAACAGGCTCGCCTGCCTGAATAATGGGCTTGTGATCTCGATTGATCACATAATATAATTTTTGAAATGCTCCTGGCTCATCTGCTGAACCAAGTACAACACGAATAGCCTCAGAACGCAACACTTCGGGTCTTCGATTCCAGACCACACTAATGGGCACCAGTTGTATCGGACGAGACAAGCTTGACTGAAGCTGCATTAAAGACTGCAACGCTGTACTTGCTGTCGTACCAAGTGTCCTAGGATGCACAAGAAATATAGACACAGCCTCATTCTTACAAATGGCTTCTCGCATATACTCTATATCTCTATTTTTCGAAAATATCTGCTTGAACGCAAGCCATCCTTGTACAATCATATCTTTTAATGGACGATTCCAAAAACTACGTAAACCAGGAGTGAAGGTTGCAAGAGGTAGTTTTCTACCATTCAACGTTCGATTGAGTGCAAGCCAATCCATTCTGGAACGAGCATAGAGAACATACACCAGATGTCCTTTTTGCGCCGCTTTACGAATATTATCTGTCGAACGATCATCCATACGTAAACGTCGTAACAATAGACCCATTCCCATAATGGTATACAAAAACCCAAAATGCCGCTGCATAGCAGCACCCGCTTTTTCCCCAATAGAAATATTTGTTCCTTTTGTTTCCTTAGACAAGGTGACCTCTATTCATGTTGCGTAAACCTACTATTTGATAGAACTATTTTTTGTTCAGACCATTCTCTATCGCCTGAGAGAGATCTTCGATTAAATCATCGATATGCTCTATTCCAACACTAAGGCGAATCAATCCATCATCAATTCCCAAACTGGAACGCACATCTGCAGGAACGGATGCATGAGTCATCAAAGCAGGAAGCTCGATTAAACTCTCTACTCCCCCCAAAGACTCCGCAAGGGTGAAGACCTTTGTATTTTTCACCACAGCACAAGTTTGCTCTAGTGTCGCACGAAGATACACAGAAACCATTCCACCAAAACCAGGATATAGCACTTGCTGAACCGCATCATGATTCTGAAGCCAGTGTACGATTTTTTTTGCGTTCGATTGATGACGCTCCATTCGCACATGTAATGTTTTCAGTCCCCGTAAAACCAAAAAACAGTCTTGTGGTCCAGGAACAGCTCCCGCAGAGTTTTGAATAAATGCCAAATGCTTTGCCCAAGAGGCATCATTGGTAACCACAGCCCCACTGATAACATCAGAATGACCATTGAGATATTTGGTCATACTGTGCACAACGACATCTGCTCCGAGTTCAAGAGGACGTTGAAATACCGGTGTTGCAAAGGTGTTGTCTACAACAAGTGTGGCTCCAACATCTTTGGATTTTTTTGCGATAGCTGCAATATCACTGGTCTTGAGAAGAGGATTGGTCGGTGTTTCCAACCAAACAAGTTTTGTATCTTTTGGTATTTCAAGAGATGGATCAGTTGTATCTACAAAGATAAAATTCAGACCAAATTGTGACCAAGCTCGAGTAAACAAACGATATGTCCCACCATATACATCATCTCCACACAGAACAGTATCTCCAGGAGATAGAGCCCGAATCACAGAATCTATTGCTGCTACACCTGAAGAAAAACAAAACCCATGCTTGGCCCCTTCAAGAGAAGCAATACAATCTTGTAGTGCGGTTCGTGTTGGATTTTGGGTTCTTGCATATTCCCAAGGCCAATCTGCAGGATGAGGCTGTGCATACGTTGACGTTTGGAAGATCGGTGTCATTACGGCTCCCGTCACAGGCTCCGGAGACTGTCCACCATGTATTGTCAATGTCTCAAGCTTATATGCCATTAGGGTTTCTTCCTTCTACTTGCAATATGATCCACCAAATCAATCCGAGTAATGATATCTTGTGGCTCTGTTCGCCCCTCATATACCAAAGCAACTTCAAAGCGTCGAAACAGTTCATTGAGAACTGTGATCTCAGTATGTTCGTGAACCACACAAAAATTGAGATCCACCCAATCTTCTACGGTCTCTGTCAGACGTCCTCTCAACGCTCTTTCCAATAGCTGCTTTTCCGTTAACACTCCCAAAAGATTTCCTTCTTTCATGACAGGTGCTTGAGAAATACCATGTTTTTTCAACAACGAAATAGCATCTTGTATATTTGTATCACTAGACAAAGAAAGGAGGTTGCGTTTCTTTCCTTTCTTTTTGAGAATATCTCCGACAACACCCATGTCTTCTGGAGAATCCATAAAGCCATTTTCTTCCATCCATTTGTCATTGAAGACTTTTGAGAGATAATTCTTTGCCGAATCAGGTAAAATGATCACAGCAGTCATTCCCTCTTTATCATGACGTTTTAGATACTTTAATGCACCTATCACAGCTGCTCCACATGACGCTCCGCAAAATATACCTTCTTCGCGAACCAATCTTCGTGTCATTTCAAAACACTCTTGGTCATGAACACGAACCACATCATCTACATACTGAAAGTCCATGGTACTTGGCATAAAATCTTCACCAATACCCTCTAAAACATAGGTATATGGTTGTGTCTGTACACCACTATAGAAGTAATCATAATAAAGGGAACCGACAGGATCTACACCTACAACCTGAATATCACTTCTTTGCTCTTTTAAGTAGCGCCCAGTCCCAGCAATCGTACCCCCCGTTCCAACTCCAGCAATGAATACATCGATATTGCCATCAAGCTGATCCCACAATTCAGGTCCTGTACTCAAATAGTGCGCTTTGGGATTGCTGGGATTGTGATATTGATTGGCATAGCAGCTGTTCTCTGTTTCTTGTACCAATCGTTCTGATACCCTGTAATAGGATCTAGGATCTTCTGCAGCAACATCTGTCGGGGTTATGACTACTTTTGCCCCCCATGCACGCAATGCTTGACGTTTTTCTTCTGACTGTTTATCCGGCATAACAAATATAGCCTTGTATCCACGATTTGCTGCCATCAAAGCTAGACCTGCCCCCGTATTCCCAGAAGTACCTTCGATAATCGTCCCTCCTTTTTGTATTCCTCCTTCTTTCTCATAGTCTTCAATAATTTGCTTTGCGACACGATCTTTTATCGAACCTGCTGGGTTAAAAAACTCAACCTTTGCATATACAGTGCACTTAAGTCCTTTCGTTACATGATTTAAGCGAATCAAAGGAGTGTTTCCAACACACTCCAAAATAGAATTATAAACACGTTTCATGATATACTCCTCCACAATGGTCATGTATTTCATCTTTGCTCTTTTCGCACACTCTATTTTACATGAAGTGCAATAGAATCTATGTTTTCCATGTTTATCACGACTTACATCCATTTCTTTGATTGGCATGCGATGCGCTTAGTGATATTAGATACAACTTACAAAACAAATTTTGATTGTCCTCTTGTGATGATGTCTCCTCTTCTCTATCGCTCGTATATTTTTCCTCTTCGCTTGGCCAAAAAATAAACGCATCAAGGTGAAGTTAAGACATCCTAATATATGAACATATTTTAAATTTGATAATCGTAGATTATATTCAGGATAAGGTAATTCTTAAGTGTAAAGGAATGATGTTGATACCTCCACTTCTTCAAAAAGGCGACTATATTTACGGGTCTTTTATCAAGCCAGAGATGATTAACGGCTATATAAAGAGCAGTGACCCTTCAAATAAAGATGCGCTCATTGGTCAATACTTTTTTTCTTATTCCAGTGTCTCACAAGCCATTGCATATGCAAAAGCTTCCCTTACACAATGGCAGAAAAAAAGTATCGAAAGTCGCATCGTCCCCATCCAAAAACTACAAGAAGACATTGTAAAAAATCATCAGTTTATTACAAAAACTATTAGCTTAGAATCTGGTTCCCCACTACACGAGGCAAGCTCTGAAGTCAACGAAAGTATACTTTTTTTGCAGTATCTCATAGATGCATCTCCATCTATACTAGATGAAATCCAACAAAAGAAATATACACAAGTGCCAGCACCTCTAGGGTGTTTATTTGTACTCACACCTCACGTACACAGTTTCTTTTATGGGGTTATCTTTTGCGCCAGTGCATTAATTACTGGAAATGTCGTTGTCCATAAACCAAGTCGCTATACCCCCGCAATAGGGCAACTTGTTGCTGAAATATGGGACCGATGCTCTTTGAAAAGGGGAGTATACAATATGGTTCAAGGTCCCGGTACACATATTTCACAACAGGTAATGAAAAATACGCTACTGGATGGCATTGTATTCTGTGGAGAATATGACACAGCCAATAGCATTCATCGAAGAACTCCTGTACATCTTCCATTACGATTGTTTTGTGGAGGGAAAGGGACTGGAATAATTCTTTCCGATGCTGATATCGATGACACATCTAACACCGTTATAGCTGCTCTTACACGTTCTGGTGGGCAATCCCCATATGGCTTATCACGTATTTTTGTTCATGAATCAATCATAGAAGATGTCCTTGAAACCATAGAAAATCGGCTCAAAAACGTACATATATCTCCTCCAAATGGAGAACAGCCTTCTCAACTTGGTCCATTAATCTCTGAGCAAGCCCTTTCACAATATATACAACAAGGTGAAAGCATAGAAAAAGAAGGTCATAAAGCCATCTGTCCAGCCCAAAAACATACAAACGAGACTGGTTTCTTCGTCTTTCCCTCTATGTATCGAATGTACCAATCGTCAAAAGATTTATTTTTGGATATCGAAGTAAAAGGTCCTACATTGCTGGTATATACCTTTGCACAAGAACAAGATGTCGTCGGTATGATCAAAAAAATATCTTATCGCAGATCTTTGAGCATATTCTCTCAAAGGGAATCAACAATAACACAAGAAAAAATAAATTTTGGCCGAATATGCTACAACAAAACACATCAACTGCCAATTGTATCAACCATGCCACATGGAAAATGTGGAAATGGTCACCGAGAAGGTCTAGGTATTGTACGCTCTCTCATTCAATATATAAATAAAGAAAGAATCCCTTAAATAAGATCCAAGAAATCCGGCTCTCGAATTCATTCTACAGGAACTTCTTTTTGTTCTTCATTTCCAGCTCCTGAAGAACCATCACCATCCATATTCGGATTTCCCGCACCAGGACCTCCCGCACCAGGACCTCCTGCACCAGGACCTCCTGCACCAGGACCTCCTGCACCAGAACCACCATCTGGACCTCCACTAGGAGGCTGAATTGATTCCAAAACAAGCTCTACATTATCTTTATCGGAGTCTACTTTTCCAATTCTTGCTCCAGGGGACAGTTTGTCATCTTTCTCTGTAATCTTCTGATCTCCATTATCGTCACACAATGCAGTTAAGCTAATGGAGGAATCTTTTGGAACCGCAATGACAAATTCTCCAGTCCCCTCTAAGTCTTTTCCAGTCAGAGGTCCTTTTGTTTGCGTATCTGCAGGAGAGTCCGTCAAGGACAAAACATCAAGACGAACAGGACCATTACATTCTCCAGAGATTGTTCCTCGAACCTGTACATGATCCCCTGCCAAAATATCCTTCTGTGTTTTTTGCTCTTTAAGCTGCCCTAAATCATGAAGAACTCCTCCAGGTGCTCCTCCAGGTGCTCCTCCTGCAGCACCTTGTATGACTGCTGGATTTTTCCCTGCATTCCCACTTCCAGGAGTAGGAGGTACTCCTATATTATTTCCACCTCCGGCTTGCCCCTGTTGAACGGGGGCACCACCACTATTTTGTTGTGGAGTTCTGTTGGTATTGGTTTTGGGCTCTTCTGGTGGAAGAGGACAACCCAATAATAAAGCTAAAATGGCTATCATGAACTTCTCCTTATCTTTTTTCTATTCGATTTCGCTGCTTTTCTAACATTTTTTGAGCTCGTGGATACCATTCTACCAATGATGATATCCTATCCAATGTCTTTCCATTTTCGATATATCCAATCATTGTACTCAGTGGTAGATCGATATCAGGGCCGAGCATCGCAGATAGATATTCAATCATCCCACAAGAAGGATTTGTGGAAAGAGCCAATGCTCCAGCTTGAAGACCAGCATCCATTGTTCCATTCACAAACAGAGCAATAGCCGGTTCGACACGTCCAAGCATAGAGCTACAATGTAGCAAACTCTCTCTCGCCCCCATCTGCACATAAAGATTACACATATTATGAAAATAAGGTTGATCATACACTGCCATCAGATGACATGTACCCGCCATTGCACCTTCTATTTGCTGAGAAAGAGCACACACCCATTCTTCTTCTGGATGCATACCAATTACGGTCTCCAAAAGCACATCTTTTGCTTCTTCACTTCCTTGGGCAAGGCGCAAATAAAAATGCTGTGGAGATATGGGGAACGTTCGCAGTCTCAACTCTATCTGTGGAAGTAAAGGTAATAGAGCATACGTAAGAGCTGAGCCTCCTATAGGATTTAACCCTATTGTCATATCGATTAATGTCGATGGGGCACGATTTGCCAATGAGCTTAGTAAAGCGTCAATCGGTTTTCCCATTTTCATTCGTTCCAATAATAATGTTCGCACTCGCTCTTTTTTACTCATATATCGCGCACTCCCAAGCGATCGATGAGCTCTTTTTCCTGAGGAAGCATCGGAAATAGAGGATGAGCTGTCGCAATCATGCCTTTGGGAAGATTTTCAATACACAAAGAGCCCGGAAAATCTTCTATAAGCCCATAGATATCGAAAATTGGGTGTTTTTTGGGAAGAACAGGAATCCATTGCTCGTCTTCTACTCTTTTTCCCCATAATCCAGAAATATTAATCGCACAAAGATTTACTCCTTTATCATCTCCAGATGCCATAACCAACGATAGATCTGCTCCTTGCTTTTTTCCCAATTCATTCTTTGGCAAACGATAAAGAGCATTCCATACATCTTCTAATACCCCTCGACGATCTCGATATGCAAAAGCACTTTTGGCTGACTGTTCAATGCAATGTTGGATCCTTCTCGCTGGAAGATACGCCTTCTTTACTCCAGTCTCTCTTGCTATGACGCCACTTGCAAACAGCCATTTTCTTCCTTTCCCAACACGAACAGAAAAAGCTCCTGTAAACGGAAAAGAGACTTTCTTTGCCAACATATATACCGGAAGTGCCATGGAAAGCGAGCCCATCTATTTTTTACCTCATCAGTGTACATGTATCATATTCGTTTATACAACATATAGTGATTCGTTACGAATTTTGTATGTTACTTTGAGGCTAGATATATCCTATCTAAATCCAATCGCACAAAATCATGTTTCATCACGAGTCCTTTTCATGCCGATATATGAGTATACATGTGTTGAATGCCAATCGACCATTGAAGTTTTTCAACAAAACACACAATCCACTCCCACACGATGTGGCTTCCGTTGCTCCCTCCCCGCACATGACACACGTGGTATACGCGGTTTTGGAAATCTCAAACGAAAATTATCTACTTTTTCTGGGCAATTCGGAACAAAACTTCGTGACACACCAACAGTAGAAGATATGCAAAAATCCGGATTTTCAGTATATGAAAACCAAGGTGATGGGGTCATAAAAAAGGTTTCTGGAAAAGGCCCTCAAATTATCGACACCAAAGATGCCCGGGAGAAAAAATAAACAATATTTAATCATATGTGGGATATTTTTTTTGTGATTTCAACCACGCTTGTATTCTAGATTTCAATGTATCTCGACATGCTTGAAACTCATCATATCGGTCTTCTGGAGGAGCACAAAGAGGATCAGGGATTCCCCAATATACTTTTTTCAAACGTTTGGGCAAACGAGGAACCTCTTCAGGAAGACAGAGAATGATCACCTCTGTCGCTTCTTCCATCTCCACACCAAAAAGATCCGTACTTCGTAAGAAGCGATGATCAATAGCATCTTCTTCAAGCACATCACGAGTATATGGGTGAATATAAGAGCTACGGATTCCGCAAGAATCTACCCATATCCTTGGAGCCAAATGTTGCGCAATTGCCTGCGCCATCGGAGAGCGAACCGAATTGGTCCCACACAAAAATAGCAACATCTATTCGTCCTCTTCACTCTCTTCGGAATCTTCTGTATTAAGAAAAGAAAGTTCTTCTATATGCTTTTCAAGATAAAATTCTTTCAGTGCCCTATCCCAACGAGCGAGCATAGGTGGAATGGAAAACGGTATAACCAAAGAAGAAAGTTTTTCTTGTATTTCATCTATTGAAAACTCAAATTCAGCATCTAAGGTATAGATCCCCAAGCAGACATCATGCTTGTCTTTATGCAATAAAACAAGCGCATCACAGTACTTTAACACTTCTGGAATCGCAACAGGCTGAAAACAGGCATGTTTATTTTGTGGGTTTCTATGTCCTGTCAGCCAGAACATGGCATTTCTCAACTCCTCACAAAGCACAGGATGATTCAGCTCCTCATCAATTATCGCTGGATATGGACGATTCTCTGGTACAGGCTCTGTCTTTGCTCGTTTGTTTGGATTGACTACCCAAGCATCCATACCCAGCTCAACAAGATCATCAAGTTCATCTGCGTCAATCTTTATTTCATAACGAGCGCACCACTTATTGACTTTTGCATTCGGCCGAGACATTCGGTATAATTCTACACCACAAGCACTTGACGGAATGAAATTAGGATCTCCCTCTTCAACCCAACCAACGATCTTTTGTGAGAAGAGAACCGAAACGATATCTCCAAGCGAATGACCTGAACAACGTATTCCTCGGCTCAAATGACGAATTTCTTGATCAAGAATGGTAGTGCCACTGATGACGGTACGAAAAACAACTTCTTCTTCGACCTCTTCGGGTTGATAAATCCAATATTCTCGACCTCTACACAAACGATCTGGGCGATGAGTGGAAAAAACAGTTTGACTGTATCCAAAACATGAAACTTCTATTTCTGATGACTGCATTTGTCTAAACCTATATGAAGTGATAAAAGTGGGAGATTAAAACCAAAGATCCTTGAATACACTTTTGTTTTGCCTCGAATCTACTGTGGTATTACACACTGTTTTTCAATTACTCAATCTTTAATTTTTAGGCATCTTTATTTTAGGAGCGTCCATCATGCCAACAGAAAACCACTATTATGTGACAACACCATTGTATTATGTCAATGACAAACCCCATGTCGGGCATGCATATACCACAATCGCTGCAGATGTTTTGGCCCGATGGAACCGCTCCCTTGGAGCCAACGTATTTTTTTTAACCGGAACAGATGAACACGGCCAAAAGGTTTTGGATGCTGCAAACATCCGAGGAATTTCTCCACAAGAACATGCAGACTCCATGCATCTTCCCTTTATCAACTTATGGAAGAAATTCGACATAACACACGATGACTTTATTCGCACAACACAGCAACGTCATACAGAAAAAGTACAAGCTGTTCTTCAATTCCTCTATGAAAAAGGAGACATTTATGCCGATGCATATGAAGGATGGTACTCTACAAGCGTGGAGCGTTTTTGGACTGAAAAAGATCTGGTGAATGGAAAATGCCCAGAAACAGGTAATGAAGTAGAATGGATCAGTGAAGAAAACTATTATTTCCGTATGTCCAAATACGGACCAAAACTTCAACAGTGGATTGAAGATCATCCAAATTTTTTGAAGCCCATTTCACGAAGAAATGAGGTTCTTGGATATTTAAAGAAAGAATTGGGTGATCTGTGTATCTCTCGACCCAAAAGTAGACTCAGTTGGGGAATACCACTTCCTTTTGATGAGAAATTTGTCACATATGTTTGGTTTGACGCACTGTTAAATTACATCACTGCACTTGGCTATCACCCAGACCCAAACCTTTGCTCTACTTCTTTTGAACGATTCTGGCCGGCAAGTAACCAACTAATGGGAAAAGACATTCTAACTACCCATTCTGTATACTGGTCAACGATGCTTTTTGCTCTCGACCTTACACCTACAGAAAATCTTTTTGCTCATGGTTGGTGGAAAGTAGAAGGTCAAAAAATGAGCAAATCAATTGGCAACGTGGTCGATCCCAATCTACTGATCGAAAACTATTCCAGCGATGTTGTTCGATACATGCTCCTAAAAGAAGTTCCTTTTGGACTTGACGGCGACTTCAGCCATAAAAAACTTCTGGCACGATACAATGCAGAGCTCGCAAATGATCTTGGAAATCTTCTGCATCGCTCTTTGTCTATGACTGAAAGATGGCTTGAAGGAAAAATACCTGCACTTGATGCCGATACAGAAGAAGACAGCTCTCTACAAGCATGTCTCACAAAAAGCCACACAGATTTTCACACACATATGAACGATCTCTCTTTTTCAAAAGCACTTGATTCATTGTGGGTTTTGGTACGAAGAGGAAATAAATATATCGACAATGAGCAACCATGGAGACTCGCCAAAACCAACCCAGAACGTTTGCCTGGAGTCATGCGTAGATGCTTGGAAGTATGCCGTGTTATCGCACAACACCTCGCTTCATTTATGCCCAATAAGAGTGCCGAAATCTTAGAAAAACTCCACTATACCTATAGTCCCAACGATCTGAACAATCTCTGTGCATTAACCGAAGGAACTGCAGTGCAAGCTGGAAAACCACTGTTCCCAAAGATGAAAGATCTTCCTCAAGGAATCAAAGATGCACTTGGAATCAAAGATGAACCCAAGCAGCAAAATAAACCAGCAGGCCCCAAAACAATCAAGTTAAAAGTATTTCAACGCGTTCCGTTTCAATCTGGTGTGATCTCTTCCATAGATCACACGGAAAACAAAAGCACAATTGAAGTAGATATCGGAACCGATAATCCTTTGCGTTTTGTCGGCCCAAAAACGGATGCCTCAAAAGGACAAATGGTCGTCGTGATCGGCACGAGTAATCAAGAAAACTTTGCAAAAATCACATTAAAAACGGCTCAGATTATCCAAGCAGGACCTCATCCAGATCCTGAAGCATCAAAACTTCTACATCTACAAGTTAACAATGGAGAACAAGAGCCTCGAAGTGTCGTAGCTGGTATTGCAAATCGATTTTCTCCGCAGGATCTCAAAGATCACAAAGTAACACTTGTCAGCAATCTAAAGCCATCGAAGCTTCGTGGTGTCCCAAGTTTGGGGATGCTTCTTGCTGCTGGAGGTGATACTCTTCAATCCCTCGTAGTATACCCTGACAATGTTCCCGTTGGAGAAACCCTGCAATGGTACGGTGAAAACCAAGAATATGGTCTTTTATGTGTCGGAGCAAATACGTTAATGACACTGTCTGAAAAAACCATCCCAGGATCTGTTATTCGGTAAGATTTTGTTATCGTAATCACATTTTTTTTGGGATGGGACACGTTCTCTACACATTGTTAATGTGTAGAGAACGTCACAAAACACTCGTTTTTCTTCAAGATGTCAGAAAAAAACCATCCAATAATG